>AQTU01000036.1:0-17251 GCA_000385835.1 Streptococcus mitis 13/39
AGTATCTTGAGGGTCACGAAGAGAGAGGCGGAAGCGGTATTCAGTCAAGTTGAAATCTTCATAAACATCGATAATCAACTGAAGGGCACGCTGGAATTCTTCTTGGATTTGTTCTGGAGTAACGAAGAGGTGACCGTCGTTGAGAGACATTTCACGTACACGTTGAAGACCAGTGAGGGCACCAGATTTTTCATAACGGTGCATCATACCGATTTCAGCAATACGGATTGGCAACTCACGGTAAGAGTGAACATGGTGTTTGAAGACTTGGATGTGGTGCGGACAGTTCATTGGACGAAGGACAAATTCTTCCCCGTCACCCATGTCCATAGTTGGGAACATGTCTTCTTGGTAATGATCCCAGTGACCAGAAGTCTTGTAAAGTTCAACAGAAGCAAGTGGTGGAGTGTAGACGTGTTGGTAGCCAGAAGCCAACTCCTTGTCTACGATGTAGCGTTCCAATTCACGACGAATAGTCGCACCATTTGGCAACCAGAATGGCAAACCTTGACCAACCTCTTGAGAAATCATGAAGAAATCAAGCTCTTTACCAAGTTTACGGTGGTCACGTTCTTTGGCTTCTTCACGCATTTGAAGGTAGTTTTTCAAGTCTTTCTTGTCAAACCAAGCTGTACCATAGATACGTTGCATCATAGCATTGTCACTGTTTCCACGCCAGTAAGCACCAGCTACATGGAGAAGGTGGAAGATTTGGATGCGGCCTGTTGATGGGACGTGAGGGCCACGGCAAAGGTCTACATATTCACCCTGACGGTAGATGGTCAAACCACCTTCGTCTTCTGAGTGTTCTTCAATCAATTCCAACTTGTAAGGGTCGTTCTTGAAGATTTCACGTGCCTCGTCTTTAGTAACTTCTTCACGGATTGATGGGAAGTTTTCTTTGACAATTTTTTGCATTTCTTCTTCGATACGAGGAAGGTCTTCGTTAGAGATTTGACCAGCTGTGTTGTCAGTATCGTAGTAGAAGCCATCTTCGATGGCTGGACCAACTCCTAAGTGAATGTCTGGGAAAAGACGACGAGCTGCTTGGGCGAACAAGTGAGCAGCTGAGTGACGCAAGATTGGAAGGGCATCTTCGTGATCAGGTGTCACAATTTCGATGCTTCCGTCTTCAGTAATAGCACGAGTAGTGTCGATAAGTTTGCCGTTAAATTTACCAGCAAGAGCTTTTTTAGCTAGGGAATTGCTGATAGATTGGGCAATTTCAAAAGTTGTAACGCCAGATTCGAATTCACGAACAGCGCCATCTGGGAAAGTAATGTTAATCATGATGTTCTCCTTACTTATATTATTGACAAAAGTTTTAACCCCTATTTTGAAAACAGGGACAGAGGATTGTGAATGCTAGAAAAACAAAAAGCGACATCCTCGAAAGGACGTCGCAACGTGGTTCCACCTTCATTTATGTTCCTCAAAAAAGAGGGACACCTCTGATTGGCTCTAACGTGGCCACCGTTTTATGTTTTCATAAAAAACTCACGAGTAGTATCAGTTTAGGCTTCCTATGCGTTTCCAGCAACCACGCACTCTCTAGTAGAAAGGGACTAAGTGACTTGTCTCTATGGATTATTATAGCATGATTGTGAGATTTTTCAAGATATTTGTAGTTTTTTTTGAATTTTCTTCATTGAAAGAGTGCCTGCTATGCTTTGTTAGGAGTAATGTGAAATCATCTTTTTGATAAGTTTTTACCTTGATAAAAGTAGTGTTCTGGATTTAGTAAGAGTGGGTTAAAGGTGACTATTAAACAGTATTTTTTGTTATAATATTAAAAAGATATATAAGAGGAAATGAGGAGAAAGAATGACGAAAATAGCTCTTCTTTCAGATATTCATGGTAATACCACCGCCTTGGAGGCTGTTTTGGCAGATGCTCGGCAGCTAGGAGTGGATGAATACTGGCTTTTGGGAGACATTCTCATGCCGGGGACAGGACGTAGAAGGATTTTGGACTTGTTGGCTCAACTACCGATTACGGCTAGAGTTTTGGGAAACTGGGAAGACAGTCTGTGGCATGGTGTCCGCAGGGAATTGGATAGTACTCGTCCTAGTCAACGCTATCTCTTGCGCCAGTGCCAGTATGTTTTAGAGGAAATTTCCTTAGAAGAAATTGAACTGCTCCACAATCAACCACTCCAGATTCATCGTCAGTTTGGTGATTTGACGGTAGGAATTAGCCACCATCTTCCTGATAAGAATTGGGGGCGTGAGTTGATTCATACTGGAGCGCAAGAGGATTTTGATCGCTTAGTGACCAATCCGCCTTGCGATATTGCTGTTTATGGTCATATTCACCAGCAGTTGCTTCGTTATGGGACTGGTGGGCAATTGATTGTCAATCCGGGTTCGATTGGGCAGCCTTTCTTTCTAGATGCTCAGTTGCGGAAGGACTTGCGAGCCCAGTATATGATTTTAGAGTTTGATGGCAAGGGCTTGGTAGATATGGACTTCCGACGGGTAGACTACGATGTGGTAGCTGAATTGCAACTGGCCAAAGATCTCAAACTTCCCTATTTTGAGGTTTACTATGAAAGTCTGGTCAATGGTATCCACCATACTCACAATCAGGAATTTTTGAGAGAATTGGCCCAGAAAGAGGGCTATGATAGGGAATTAGATGCCTGGTTGAAAGGTGGTAACGATTGACATTACAACTAAAAAGGGTATAATAATAGAAAAAGAAGAGTAGAGGCAGGGTAGCCTCGTAAAAAGGAGAAGAGGATGCAAATTCCAAGTAGATTTACCATTGCGACTCATATGCTGATAATCATTGCCCTCAAGGGGAAGGAAAGCAAGGTGACCAGTGATTTTCTGGCTGTTAGTGTCGGGGTCAATCCAGTCATTATCAGAAAGACCTTGTCCCAGTTGAAGAAGGCAGAGCTGATTTCAGTAGCGCGAGGAACAGGGGGAACAGAGATTGTCAAGGATCTCAAAGACATTAGTCTATTAGATGTTTATCAAGCGGTTGAGTGTCTTGGTAAGACTGGTCAACTCTTCAGTTTCCATGATAATCCGAATCCAAATTGTCCAGTTGGAGCTCATATTCATGATGTTTTGGATCAAAAATTGGAGAGAATCCAGCTGGCTATGGAGGCTGAACTTGGTCAGACCAGTTTAGAGCAAGTCGTGGCCGACGCAGAGAGTCAGATGAAGGATTAAGAGGGATAGATGCCTGCAAATGAAACTCAAAACACTGCTAGAAATCTGGCAGTGTTTTTTGAGATTGCGTAGAAAAAACTCCTGGGAAATTCCAGGAGAGTATGAGTGGTTATTTGAACTTGAATCCTTCGTAAATAAGCTCTGCTTTTGGATTTTGTTTTTTCATCTGTTTAGCAAGTGACTTCATCATAGAAAGAGGACCACATATATAGACGCTTGCATGTTTGGGTACTTCTTTTTGTTCAAAATTAAGATAGCCGTCTTTCCTACTGTCTACTAGATGGAGTTCAAAATTAGGGTTTTTCTGAGCATAGTCACGGAGTAAATCTAGATAGACTGCATTTTCCTCACCACGGAAGCTATAGTAGAAGTGAACCTGTTTATCTAAAATAGGATGTTCACGGATGTAAGAGATAAAGGGGGTAATCCCAATACCTCCAGCAATCCAAACCTGATTTTCTCGTCCTTCTTCTATAATCATGTGTCCGTATGCTCTGTCTACGCTTACTTTGCTGCCGACTTGAAGATTATCATAGATATTCTTGGTATGGTCACCTGAATTTTTAACAGTAAAGTAAAGAGTTTGACCATGACCCCCTGAGATAGAAAAGGGATGCGGAGCACTTTCAAAACCTTCTTGGAAAATCTTTAGGAAGGCAAATTGTCCTGCTTGATAGTTGAAAGGTCTGCTAAGATGGATTTGAATTTCTCTAGTATCGTGATTTAAGCGTTTGAGATTGGTAATTTTCCCTAGATAGGGGAAGCCAATCTTTTGATATAGAAAAATGATATAAAAACCAGCTAGCATGCCTAAAAGAGCATAGCTACCAACAAGAAAACTTAGAAGATTAAATGTAAGGAGACGATTGCCCATCATCATGTAGACATGAAAGAGTCCAAAAATATAGGCTAGGTAAACCAGGCGGTGAATCCATCGCCAAGCTTCGTATTGGATGTATTTGCCTAAATAGGCGACAAGTATGATACTGACAAAGATATAGATGGCAAGGTTGCCAAATTGAGCAGCTAAACGAGAGCCCCACAAACCGCCCATACTGAAGTTATGAAAGATGAGTAGGATGATGGAGAGAAAGGCTGTGAATTTGTGGACAGTGTAGACCTTCTCCAAACCGTGAAACCAGTTTTCTAGTAGTGGGAGACGAGTGGCTAGGATAAAAGTCAGAGATAGGCTTGTTAAAGCTAGTCCTGGAATCATGAATTGGGGAGAAGTGTTCATCCAAGTCAAAATAGTCAAGACAAAACTAGCTATGATAAAGAGTAGTCCTTTGAGTGATTTCATAGAAAATTCCATTTCATTTAGCTTTCGAGTTGTTGTAAACAAATTTGTTACATTTTATCATAGAAAAAGTATGGTGTCAAATTGAGGTCTATAAATATCTACTATCATCAAAAAACTCTCCAATTTAACTGGAGAGTTGCTGTTTATACTCAATGAAAATCAAAGAGCAAACTAGGAAGCTAGCCGCAGGCTGTACTGGAGTACGGCAAGGTGAAGCTGACGTGGTTTGAATTTGATTTTCGAAGAGTATTATTCTGCGGCTTGTTGCCAACGTTTTGCTAGCATATGAGATAGGCTAGAAATTGCTAGGTTGAAGCTGAAGTAGATGAGGGCAATCAGGATATAAAGACTGAAGACTTGCTCTGGTTCAAAATAACGGCCCATGAGAATTTGGCTGGCTCCAAAGAGTTCTTGTAGGGCGATAACAGAGTAGAGAAGACTGGTATCCTTAATCACGGTTACAAACTGAGAAATGATGGCTGGCAGCATTTTACGGATCGCTTGTGGGAGAATGATGTGGTAGAGGATTTGGGATGAGGTAAATCCTTGCGACATTCCTGCTTCGTACTGCCCCTTGTCTACGGCATTGAGACCGCCTCGGATAATCTCAGCTAGGGCTGCTGATGTAAAGAGGGTGAAGGCAGTGATTCCTGCTGGTGTGGATTTCATCTTGAACACTAAAAAGATAGTGAAAATCCAGAGAAGGTTGGGAACATTCCGTACAAATTCGATGTAAATGCTGGAGATGATGCGCAAGACAGGATTTTTGCCATTTCTCATGACGGCTAGCACCGTTCCGATGAGGGTAGAGAGGACGATGGCAATCAGAGAAATATAGAGGGTCAAGCCAAATCCTTTAAAGATAAAGATTAGGTTATCTGGTGTCAAAACTTCTAAAATGGATTCCATAGTAACCTCCTAAAGTGAATAGGCTTTTTTGTTGGCTTGCTCCATCTTGCGACCAAACTGGGCAACAGGGAAGCATAGAGAAAAGTAGAGAAGGGCAGCGCCTAAAAATGCTGGAATGTAGTTTCCGTTAAGAGCTGACCAAGACTTGGTCACAAACATCAAGTCCACTCCAGAGATGATAGCAACTGTCGAGGTATTCTTGATGAGGTTGACGATTTGGTTGGTCAAAGGAGGGAGAATGATACGAAAGGCCTGAGGCAAGATAATCAAGCGCATGGCACTGATATAGGTAAACCCTTGCGACAAGGCAGCTTCCATCTGACCGCTAGGAATAGACTGAATCCCTGAGCGAATCACCTCAGCGATATAGGCGCCGTGATAGAGTCCCACGCAGAGAACAGCTGTCCAATAAATTGGAATCATGATGAGATGGTCACTGATAAGAGGTAGGCCATAAAAAACGATAACAAATTGTACCAAGAGGGGAGTGTTTTGATAAAATTCCACAAAGATGCGAGCCAAAACACGCAAGAATGGGCGTTTGCTGGTTGACATGGCCCCAAAGAAGATGCCCAAAACCATGGCTAGGATAAAGGATCCGATCGCTAGGGCAAGGGTGAAGAGGAAACCATTGAAAAATTGTCCAAAATCCTGAAAATAGGCTGTCCAAGATGATAAATCTGTCATGGGGTGTCCTCCTTAATCTGCTGTATGGCTAGATGGTTTCAGTTTGTAACGGTCATAGAGTTTTTGCAAGCTGCCGTCCTTGCTCCATTTGGTGACCATGTTATCGAGATAGTCGTTGAGCTCTGTATTTGATTTCTTGGTAACGATACCGTAGTCAGATGGCTTGAAACTATCATCTAGCAATTCTGTCCGTTTACTGATGTAACCAGATAGGATAGAACGGTCAACGGAAAAGGCATCAATTCGATGAGCGTGTAGAGAAGTAATCAATTCTGGATAGGAACCAAGTTCGACGAATCTAAAGGTTAGACCTTTCTTTTTACCCAGTTCAGTAATCAAGCGCTGGGTGATGGAGCCTTGGGCAACTCCTATGGTTTTACCGTTTAGGTCCTCAATGCTTTTGATGTTGGCGGATTTATTGACCAAAAAACCAGAAGCGTCCGTATAGTAGGGACTGGTGAAGTTGTATAATTTTTTACGTTCATCTGTGATGGTAAAGGTTGCGATATCCATGTCGACCTGTTCGTTGTCTAGTAGTGGACCGCGGGTTTGAGCGGTAACAGGAACGTAGCGAACCTTGACCTTGAGTTCGTCTGCAATCATCTTGGCTAAGTCGGTTTCGATACCAGAATAGGTCCCTGTCTTGGGGTCCTTGTAGCCAAAATTGGGAACGTCTTGTTTGACACCGACAACTAGTTCGCCTCTTTTTTGAATGTCTGCGACGGTGGTATCAGCTTGGACTGGTTTGGCAGCAGCAAGGCTGAAAAGGCTAATCAATAATGCGGATAAAAAGAGTTTCTTTTTCATAGGCGCCTCCTTATTTGACTTTGTCACTTTCGTGGTTGATAATTTTGCTGAGGAATTGTTTGGCACGAGGTTCGCTTGGATTGTCGAAAAAGTCATCGACATCTGTCGTATCTACTAAAACTTCTCCGTCAGCCATAAAGATGATGCGGTCCGCAACTTCACGGGCAAAGCCCATTTCGTGGGTAACGATGATCATGTTCATCCCATCATGCGCCAGTTTCTGCATAACTGCTAGAACATCTCCGATAGTCTCAGGATCAAGAGCAGATGTTGGCTCATCAAAGAGGAGGAGTTCAGGATGCATAGCGAGTCCACGTGCGATGGCAATCCGTTGTTTTTGTCCACCAGAAAGCATGGCTGGATAAGAATCTTTCTTGTCCCACATATTTACAAATTCCAGATATTTTTGGGCTGTTTTTTCAGCTTCTTTTTTATCAATTCCTAGAACTTTTATGGGTGCTAGTGTTACGTTTTCTAACACTGTTTTGTGCGGATAGAGGTTAAAATGTTGGAAAACCATGCCGACTTCCTTGCGAAGAGGTACCAAATCTTTCTGGCTGGCACCAGCAACTTGGTGACCATTTACTAGGAGACTTCCCTTGTCAATAGCCTCCAAACCATTGATGGTGCGGATAAGAGTGGATTTTCCAGAACCAGATGGTCCGAGAAGGACAACAACTTGCCCTTTTTCAAAACGGAGATTGATGTCGCGGAGTGCATGGTAGTCTCCGTAATATTTTTCGACGTGTTCAAATTCTACTAAAGCCATAAGGAATCTCCTTTGTGTTAGATTTTATAACATGATTCTACACCAAAAGATTTTTCTTGTCAAATCATATCAGAAAAAAGTTAGTAAAATTTTTGTAGAAAGCAATCAGGATAGAGAAAAAGCTTAAATCATGTTATAATGAAGCAATAGAATTCTTAGAAAGAGTGGATGTCTTTTTGATAACACCTACTTATGAATGGCAGTTTGCCCCGCAGGTAGAAGATGCGGATTTTACAAAGATAGCCAAGAAGGCTGGACTGGGTCCTGAGGTGGCTCGGTTATTGTTTGAAAGAGGAATTCAGGACCAAGAAAGTCTGAAGAAGTTTTTAGAACCTTCCTTGGAGGACTTGCACGACCCTTATCTGCTCCATGATATGGACAAGGCAGTGGAACGGATTCGTCAGGCCATTGAAGAAGGGGAAAATATCCTCGTTTACGGTGATTATGATGCGGATGGTATGACTTCGGCTTCTATTGTCAAGGAAAGTTTGGAACAGCTTGGTGCCGAGTGCAGGGTTTATCTGCCCAATCGTTTTACTGATGGCTATGGACCTAATGCCAGTGTTTACAAATATTTTATCGAGCAAGAAGGAATTTCCTTGATTGTGACAGTGGACAATGGAGTTGCGGGTCACGAAGCTATTGAATTGGCCCAGTCTATGGGAGTGGATGTCATTGTGACTGACCACCATTCCATGCCTGAAACCTTACCAGATGCCTATGCTATTGTCCATCCTGAGCATCCAGATGCGGACTATCCCTTCAAATATTTGGCTGGTTGTGGAGTTGCTTTCAAGCTGGCGTGTGCTCTTTTAGAAGAAGTACAAGTGGAATTGCTTGATTTGGTCGCTATTGGTACCATTGCTGATATGGTGAGTTTGACGGATGAGAACCGTATCTTGGTTCAATATGGTCTAGAAATGCTGGGGCATACTCAGCGCATCGGTTTACAAGAAATGCTGGACATGGCTGGGATTGCTGCCAACAAGGTAACAGAAGAAACGGTTGGTTTCCAGATTGCCCCTCGTTTGAATGCTTTGGGCCGTCTAGATGATCCCAATCCTGCCATTGATTTGTTGACTGGATTTGATGATGAGGAAGCGCATGAGATTGCTCTCATGATTCATCAGAAAAATGAAGAGCGCAAGGAAATCGTCCAGTCTATCTATGAAGAAGCTAAGACCATGGTGGATCCTGATAAGAAGGTCCAAGTCTTGGCCAAGGAAGGTTGGAATCCTGGGGTTCTAGGAATCGTGGCTGGTCGTTTGTTGGAAGAACTAGGGCAGACAGTTATTGTTCTTAATATAGAGGACGGTCGTGCCAAGGGTAGTGCTCGTAGTGTGGAAGCGGTCGATATTTTTGAAGCCCTAGATCCCCATCGAGACCTCTTTATCGCCTTTGGCGGTCATGCTGGCGCAGCAGGAATGACGCTGGAAGTGGAGAAACTCTCAGATTTATCTCAGGTTTTGGAAGATTATGTCCGTGAAAAAGGCGCAGATGCTGCTGGCAAGAACAAGTTAAATCTAGATGAAGAACTGGATTTGGAGACACTTAGCTTGGAAACGGTCAAAAGTTTTGAACGTTTGGCACCTTTTGGCATGGACAATCAGAAACCTATCTTTTATATAAAGGATTTTCAGGTCGAAAGTGCCCGTACTATGGGGGCAGGCAATGCTCATCTTAAGTTGAAAATTTCTAAAGGCGAGACGAGTTTTGAAGTGGTAGCCTTTGGCCAAGGCAGATGGGCGACAGAGTTTTCTCAAACCAAGAATCTAGAGCTGGCAGTCAAATTGTCTGTCAACCAATGGAATGGCCAAACTGCCCTGCAGTTGATGATGGTGGATGCGCGTGTGGAAGGTGTTCAACTTTTTAACATCCGTGGGAAGAATGCAGTCTTGCCAGAGGGAGTTCCAGTCTTGGATTTTGCTGGAGAATTGCCGGATTTAGCGACTAGTGAAGCGGTTGTCGTAAAAACTATTCCTGAGGATATTACCTTACTTAAAACCATTTTTCAGGAACAGAATTTCTCTGCTGTCTATTTCAAAAATGATATTGACAAGGCCTACTATCTGACAGGGTATGGGACTAGAGAGCAGTTTGCTAAATTGTACAAGACTATCTACCAGTTTCCAGAGTTTGATATTCGCTATAAGCTGAAGGATTTGGCTGCTTATCTCAATATCCAACAAATCTTGCTGGTCAAGATGATTCAAGTATTTGAAGAGTTGGGCTTTGTGACAATCAAAGATGGTGTCATGACAGTCAATAAAGAGGCACCAAAGCGAGAGATAGGAGAAAGTCAAATTTACCAAAATCTCAAACAAACCGTCAAAGACCAAGAAATGATGGCACTAGGAACTGTGCAAGAAATTTATGACTTTTTAATGGAAAAAGAGTAGATCATAGGAAAGAGTTGGGCAACCAGCTCTTTTTTGAAAACAAATCTTCATTTTGAAAATCATTAAAAAAATGGTATAATGGTAGGAAAAGATTCGGCTAATACTCAATGAAAATCAGAGAGCAAACTAGGAAGCTAGCCGCAGGTTGCTCAAAGCACTGCTTTGAGGTTGTAGATAAGACTGACGAAGTCAGTCACATATATAATCCAAGGCGAAGCTGACGTGGTTTGAATTTGATTTTCGAAGAGTATAAAAGTAATAGTGCTTTTAGAATAAAAGGGTAACCAACCCTATAATCAAGAAAAACTAAGCTTTCGGAGGAAAAATGAGTAATATCAGTTTAACAACACTTGGTGGTGTACGTGAAAATGGGAAAAATATGTATATCGCTGAAATCGATGGGTCTATTTTCGTTTTGGATGCAGGTCTAAAATACCCTGAAAATGAACAACTAGGGGTGGATGTGGTTATTCCCAATATGGACTACCTTTTTGAAAATAGCGATCGTATCGCTGGGGTCTTCTTGACCCACGGCCATGCGGATGCCATTGGTGCTCTGCCATATCTCTTGGCTGAAGCCAAGGTCCCTGTATTTGGCTCTGAGTTGACCATTGAGTTGGCAAAACTTTTTGTCAAAGGAAATGATACAGTTAAGAAATTCAATGATTTCCATGTTATCGATGAGGATACGGAGATTGATTTTGGAGGAACTGTGGTGTCCTTCTTCCGTACGACCCACTCTATCCCAGAAAGTCTGGGTGTTGTTTTGAAGACAGCTGAAGGTAGTATCGTTTATACAGGTGACTTCAAATTTGACCAGACGGCTAGTGAATCCTACGCGACAGACTTCGCTCGTTTGGCAGAAATCGGTCGTGATGGAGTTCTAGCTCTTCTTAGCGATTCAGCCAATGCGGACAGTAATATCCAAGTGGCTAGCGAAAGTGAAGTTGGGGACGAGATCACTCAAACCATTTCGGACTGGGATGGTCGTATCATTGTTGCAGCAGTAGCTAGCAACCTCTCTCGTATCCAGCAGGTGTTTGACGCTGCGGATGCAACAGGCCGCCGTGTGGTCTTGACAGGATTTGATATTGAAAATATCGTCCGCACGGCTATTCGACTGAAGAAATTGTCTCTAGCTAACGAGAGTCTTTTGATTAAGCCAAAAGATATGTCTCGCTTTGAAGACCATGAGTTGATTATCCTTGAGACAGGTCGTATGGGTGAGCCTATCAACGGTCTTCGCAAGATGTCGATTGGTCGCCACCGTTATGTGGAAATCAAGGACGGTGATTTGGTCTATATCGTAACCACTCCGTCTATCGCCAAAGAAGCAGTTATGGCGCGTGTGGAAAACATGATTTACCAAGCTGGCGGGGTTGTCAAACTGATCACCCAAAGCTTGCGTGTGTCAGGACACGGAAATGCGCGTGATTTGCAGTTGATGATCAATCTCTTGCAACCCAAGTATCTCTTCCCAATTCAAGGAGAATACCGCGAGTTGGATGCCCATGCTAAGGCTGCTATGGCGGTTGGAATGTTGCCAGAACGCATTTTCATCCCTAAAAAGGGAACCAGCATGGCTTATGAGAATGGAGACTTTGTCCCAGCTGGCGCGGTTTCGGCAGGGGATGTCTTGATTGACGGGAATGCCATTGGTGATGTTGGTAATGTAGTCCTTCGTGACCGTAAGGTCTTGTCAGAGGATGGTATTTTCATCGTAGCAATCACCGTTAACCGTCGTGAGAAGAAAATTGTGGCCAAGGCTCGTGTTCACACGCGTGGATTTGTTTATCTCAAGAAGAGTCGCGATATTCTCCGTGAAAGTTCAGAATTGATTAACCAAACGGTAGAAGACTATCTTCAAGGAGATGACTTTGACTGGGCAGATCTAAAAGGGAAGGTTCGTGATAATCTGACCAAGTATCTCTTTGACCAAACCAAGCGTCGTCCAGCTATTTTACCAGTAGTCATGGAAGCAAAATAATCGTTGAAATAAACAGAGAGAAAGTCGAGTTTCGGCTTTTTCTTATAGAAAAATAGAGGAAAAAATTATGGCAGTAATGAAAATCGAGTATTACTCACAAGTTTTGGATATGGAGTGGGGAGTGAATGTCCTCTATCCTGATGCTAATCGAGTGGAAGAACCAGATTGTACAGATATCCCTGTCTTGTACCTTTTGCACGGGATGTCTGGCAACCATAATAGTTGGCTCAAGAGGACCAATGTAGAACGCTTACTTCGAGGAACCAATCTTATCGTTGTTATGCCCAATACCAGCAACGGTTGGTACACAGATACTCAGTATGGTTTTGACTATTACACAGCTCTAGCAGAGGAATTGCCACAGGTTCTAAAACGCTTCTTCCCTAACATGACCAGCAAGCGTGAAAAGACCTTTATCGCTGGTCTTTCTATGGGAGGCTATGGCTGTTTCAAATTGGCTCTTGCTACAAATCGTTTTTCTCATGCAGCTAGCTTCTCAGGTGCTCTTAGCTTTCAAGATTTTTCTCCTGAGAGCCAAGATTTGGGGACACCAGCTTACTGGAGAGGTGTTTTTGGGGAGATTAAAGACTGGACAACTAGTCCCTATTCTCTAGAAAGTCTGGCTAAAAAATCGGATAAAAAGACCAAGCTGTGGGCTTGGTGTGGCGAGCAGGATTTCTTGTACGAAGCCAATAATCTAGCAGTGAATAATCTCAAAAAACTGGGCTTTAATGTGACCTATAGCCATAGTGCTGGAACTCACGAGTGGTACTACTGGGAAAAACAATTGGAACGGTTTCTAGCAACTCTGCCAATCGATTTCAAATTGGAAGAGAGATTGTCATAATTTAGTTTTCTTTCAGCTTGTTTTAGTAAAATAGTCTTTATTTTCTAGAAAGGTGGAGGGAAATGCGCTGGATTTTTCGTTTGATAGGGGCTTTCTTTTCTTTTGTGTGGCGTTTGTTTTGGCGCCTGGTTTGGATAGTTGTGCTCTTATGTGCTCTTGCTTTTGGGCTTCTCTGGTATCTGAACGGGGATTTTCAAGGAGCGCTAAAGCAAGCAGAACGGTCAGTAAAGATTGGTCAACAAAGTATTGACCGATGGGAAAAAACAGGGCAACTGCCTAAGTTGAACCAGACAGATAGCCACCAACACTCTGAAGGAAGGTGGCCACAGGCTTCTGCTCGTATTTATCTAGATCCCCAGATGGATTCACGTTTTCAAGAGGCTTATGTAGAAGCGATTCAGAATTGGAATCAAACTGGTGCCTTTAAGTTTGAACTGGTGACTGAGTCCAGCAAGGCAGATATTATGGCTACTGAGATGAATGACGGAGGTACTCCTGTGGCAGGAGAGGCGGAAAGTCAGACCAATCTTTTAACGGGGCAATTCTTGTCTGTCACGGTACGGTTAAATCACTATTATCTGTCCAATCCTAACTATGGCTATTCCTATGAGCGCATTGTCCATACGGCAGAACATGAGTTGGGTCATGCGATTGGTTTGGACCATACAGATGAGAAGTCTGTCATGCAACCTGCGGGTTCATTTTATGGTATCCAGAAAGAGGATGTTGAAAGACTTAGAAAATTATATGAGACTAGTGAGTAGGGAACAATCTTTCCCTACTTTTTTGCTATAATGGAACTATGAATAACTTGATTAAATCAAAACTAGAGCTCTTGCCAACCAGCCCTGGTTGCTACATTCACAAGGATAAAAACGGCACCATTATCTATGTAGGAAAGGCTAAAAATCTGCGTAACCGCGTGAGGTCTTATTTCCGTGGAAGTCATGATACAAAAACAGAGGCCTTGGTGTCTGAAATTGTAGATTTTGAATTTATCGTTACTGAGTCTAATATTGAGGCACTTCTCCTAGAAATCAATCTGATCAAGGAAAATAAGCCTAAATACAATATCATGCTCAAGGATGATAAGTCTTATCCTTTCATCAAGATCACCAATGAACGTTATCCTCGTTTGATTATTACTCGACAAGTCAAAAAAGATGGAGGTCTTTATTTTGGACCTTATCCAGATGTGGGAGCAGCCAATGAAATCAAGCGGTTGCTGGATCGAATTTTTCCTTTTCGTAAGTGTACAAACCCACCGTCTAAGGTCTGTTTTTACTACCATATCGGTCAATGCATGGCCCATACCATCTGTAAGAAGGATGAGGCCTACTTCAAGTCTATGGCCCAGGAGGTTTCTGATTTCCTAAAAGGGCAGGATGACAAAATTATCGATGACCTAAAGGGCAAGATGGCAACGGCAGCCCAGACTATGGAATTTGAACGTGCAGCGGAATACCGTGATCTAATTCAGGCCATTGGAACGCTTCGAACCAAGCAACGGGTCATGGCTAAGGATCTCCAAAACCGCGATGTTTTTGGCTACTATGTGGACAAGGGCTGGATGTGTGTCCAGGTTTTCTTTGTCCGTCAGGGCAAGCTCATTGAGCGAGACGTTAATCTTTTCCCCTACTACAATGATCCGGATGAGGACTTCTTGACCTACGTGGGACAATTCTATCAAGAAAAATCCCACCTGGTTCCCAATGAGGTACTAATTCCGCGGGATATTGACGAAGAAGCTGTCAAGGCTTTGGTAGACACCAAGATTCTTAAGCCTCAGCGTGGAGAGAAAAAGCAACTGGTCAATTTGGCTATAAAGAATGCTCGAGTTAGTCTAGAGCAGAAGTTCAATTTGTTAGAAAAATCTGTCGAAAAGACACAAGGAGCTATTGAAAATCTAGGACGCTTGCTCCAAATTCCGACCCCGGTTCGCATCGAGTCCTTCGATAACTCCAACATCATGGGAACTAGCCCTGTTTCAGCCATGGTGGTCTTTGTCAACGGAAAACCTAGTAAGAAGGATTACCGTAAGTATAAGATAAAAACCGTAGTCGGGCCAGACGACTATGCGAGTATGAGAGAAGTCATTCGCAGGCGCTATGGTCGAGTACAGCGTGACGGTTTGACTCCTCCAGATTTGATTGTCATTGATGGGGGGCAAGGTCAAGTCAATATCGCCAAGCAAGTCATCCAAGAGGAGCTGGGCTTGGATATCCCCATTGCAGGTTTGCAAAAAAATGACAAGCACCAAACCCATGAATTGCTCTTTGGAGATCCGCTTGAGGTGGTGGAGTTATCTCGCAATTCTCAGGAATTTTTCCTCCTTCAACGCATTCAAGATGAGGTGCACCGCTTTGCTATTACTTTCCACCGTCAACTGCGCTCCAAAAATTCCTTTTCATCACAACTGGATGGAATTGACGGTCTGGGACCTAAACGCAAGCAG
Source organism: Streptococcus mitis 13/39 (assembly GCA_000385835.1). GTDB lineage: Bacteria > Bacillota > Bacilli > Lactobacillales > Streptococcaceae > Streptococcus > Streptococcus mitis_AI. Next base: position 15,341 of record AQTU01000036.1, read on the forward strand.
AATCTCATGAAGCATTTCAAGTCTTTGACCAAAATCAAGGAAGCCAGTGTGGATGAGATTGTCGAAGTTGGGGTACCAAGAACAGTCGCAGAAGCTATTCAGAGAAAGTTGAATCCGCAGGAAGAAGAGGAATTAGCTCTAGTAGCGGAACAAGGAATAATAGAATGGAGAAAAAATGAGTAAAATAAGCAATAAAATATTAGGGACAGTATATGTAATTTCTTATCTCTGCCTTCTTTATTGTCTGTGGATTTGGAATGGACCAATTTTTCTTTTTTTGACGGTTATCTTATTTGGTTTTCCCTTATTAATAATAGCTATTCCTTTGTTAGGTTTATGGATATTTACAAAATTGAAATCCCAGATTTTAATTGGTTATATATCGAGTTTATTGAACAGCTATTATCTGTATTTGGTACTTAAAAATTTTCATTTAGAACGAATTACAGATACAGCAGGCCATAAAATTGCTTTATCGTCCGGGCTATCTGTTGCAATTATCATTTTTGATGTGATACTTTTATCAGTTGCTACCTTAGGTTTTTATAAAAATTATATTTTGGTTTTTAAAAAAGAATAATTTGGACCAAGAGATACTATGAAAAATCCCTGCAAGCTCTTTCAAATTATGGTAGAACGGAAGCAGTAGAATTAGAAAAGGAAATCGCGAGTGAACTATGCTAATCTTGAATTCAATGCACAAGACCAGAGCGGCTATTGGTCCTATACTATAAGGTAATTCAGACCAAGTTGCTTTATAGAATAATATAAGGAGGTGCGTTAATGGATAGGCACAAAAAATGGGGTATTATTGCTTTAGTAATCTGTGTAATAGGAGGAATTGTGATGTTTAGTTTGAATCATCAAAAAGAAAAAACATTGGAAGAGAAAATGAGAATCGAACAGGATAGGGTAGCAAAGTTTTTAGTAAGTAACTATGATTTAGCTGATGGACAAAAGATTGAGAGAGTGGAGTTTGTTGAATTTCAAAAAAATGAAAGTACGGGGAGTTGGAGGATTACTGCTAAAGTAAATGGTCAATATGATATATCTGTCAAAATAGATTCTTTAAATGAGAATGGGAAAATAAGAAGTTCTAATTATTCACCAACAGAATTCATAAAGAGAGAACACAAAGAAGAAGCTGGGTATGATATAGCAGTAAAAATTATCTACTTAGAGGAGAGATAACTATATGGTTACAGAAGAAGATTATAGATATATAGTAGACGATGTTTACGATGTTGACTCTGGTAAGGTGAGTAATCCTATTCAGGAGGGACGATTAGTTGCAAACGATCGGTTTAAAGTAATCTCTAACCCCATAGACAACACCTCCAACGGTATGCAGGCGATGGCGGTTGCTCCTGTGGATAAAAATGGGAATGTGGATTATAGTCATGTAGTGATTGCTTATGCTGGGACGAATAAAGATGATCGACTTGACATCCAAACAGATATCCAATCAATAGGATTTGGTGATAGACGGATGTTGTCGGATTCGAAAACAAAGACATTTAGAAAATCTCAATTTCAAACGGCTTTGAGTTTCGCGGAAGAAATCGAAAAAACTTATCCCTCTGCTAAAATCACAACTGCGGGGCATTCGCTTGGAGAGTCTCTGGCTATGTATGTCGCTTTGAAGCGAGGTTATGCCAATGTTGGGTATAACGGACCAGATATTCATAACTTGATTTCGAAAGAAGAAATCAAGCACATGCAAGAACATCCAGAACAATTTCGCAATTACCGTCATAAGTATGATGTTATTGGCAATATTACGGGAAATACGACTCAAACAGCCATCTATCCCTATATCTATCCTGCAAAAGATAACTGGGGTGACAAGTTAGAATATCATAACTTGTCCCAGTGGCGATTTGATGAGAATGGCCAGCTAGTTGATTTGGA
>AQTU01000037.1:0-15252 GCA_000385835.1 Streptococcus mitis 13/39
AAGATATTCCAACACTTTATCGAGTCACAGATAGTGAAGATGGAAATAGTAAGAAGAAATGGGTGCTTTACGGTATTCTAGCAGCCTTAGTGGTTCTTATCCTTGGAACTGGTTATTATATTTATCGTCAAGTGGATCGTTCGACCAAGGAAATCCAAACTTCTCAATCAACTACAAACACGCAGTCAGATGTGGAAGAATTCAATAATTTATATGATGCCTTCTATACAGATAGCAACAAAACGGCTTTGAAGAATAGCCAGTTTGATAAACTGGGTCAACTGAAAACCTTGCTTGATAAGCTAGAAGGTAGTCGTGAATATACGCTTGCAAAATCTAAGTATGATAGTCTAGCAACTCAAATCAAGGCCATTCAAGATGTCAATGCTCAATTTGAGAAGCCAGCTATTGTAGATGGAGTTTTGGACACTAACGCTAAAGCTAAATCAGATGCTAAATTTACAGATATTAAAACTGGAAATACGGAGATTGATAAAGTGCTAGATAAGGCTATCAGCCTTGGTAAAAGCCAACAAACAAGTGCTTCAAGTTCTAGCTCAAGCTCAAGTCAAGAAAGTTCAAGTTCATCAACAGAGAGGGCTGCAGACAACACAAGTCCATCTTCAAGCGCCTCAACAAATAGTTCAGTTTCTGCACGTGATGATAGCCATGGCGGTTTATCAAGTTCTGGAGTTGACCTCCAGAGAGCTTCGAGTCGTGTGCCGTTCAATCAATCAGCTGTTGATGATAGCAATAATTCTGCCTGGGATTTCGCGGATGGTGTCTTGGAAAAAATCCTAGCAACTTCACGCTCACGTGGTTATATCACTGGTAACCAATATATCCTTGAACGTGTTAATATCGTTAATGGCAATGGTTATTACAACCTCTACAAGCCAGATGGAACCTATCTCTTTACCCTTAACTGTAAGACAGGATACTTTGTTGGAAATGGTTCTGGACATGCGGATGCTTTGGACTACTAAGCAGTCGTTACAAAATTCTTTCTTTTCAAAAGTAAAAATGATAAAATAAAACAAATCAAACAAGAGGAGTGTCAAATGACAAAAGCTAACTTTGGTGTCGTAGGTATGGCCGTAATGGGTCGTAACCTAGCCCTTAATATTGAATCTCGTGGTTATACAGTTGCTATTTACAACCGTAGTAAAGAAAAAACTGAAGATGTAATTGCTTGCCATCCTGAAAAGAACTTTGTACCAAGCTATGACGTTGAAAGTTTTGTAAACTCAATCGAAAAACCTCGTCGTATCATGTTGATGGTTCAAGCAGGACCTGGTACAGATGCTACAATTCAAGCCCTTCTTCCACACCTTGACAAGGGTGATATCTTGATTGATGGCGGAAACACTTTCTACAAAGATACCATCCGTCGTAATGAAGAATTGGCAAACTCAGGTATCAACTTTATCGGTACTGGGGTTTCTGGTGGTGAAAAAGGTGCCCTTGAAGGTCCGTCTATCATGCCTGGTGGACAAAAAGAAGCTTATGAATTGGTTGCGGATGTTCTTGAAGAAATCTCAGCTAAAGCACCAGAAGATGGCAAACCATGTGTGACTTATATCGGTCCTGATGGAGCTGGTCACTATGTGAAAATGGTTCACAACGGTATCGAGTATGGTGATATGCAATTGATCGCAGAAAGCTATGACTTGATGCAACACTTGCTAGGCCTTTCTGCAGAAGACATGGCCGAAATCTTTACTGAGTGGAACAAGGGTGAATTGGACAGCTACTTGATTGAAATCACAGCTGATATCTTGAGCCGTAAAGACGATGAAGGTCAAGCTGGACCAATCGTAGACTACATCCTTGATGCTGCAGGTAACAAGGGAACTGGTAAATGGACTAGCCAATCATCACTTGACCTTGGTGTGCCATTGTCACTCATCACTGAGTCAGTATTTGCACGTTACATTTCAACTTACAAAGAAGAACGTGTACATGCTAGCAAGGTTCTTCCAAAACCAGCTGCCTTCAAATTTGAAGGAGACAAGGCTGAGTTGATTGAAAAGATCCGTCAAGCCCTTTACTTCTCAAAAATCATTTCATACGCACAAGGTTTTGCGCAATTGCGTGTAGCTTCTAAAGAAAACAACTGGAACTTGCCATTTGCAGATATCGCATCTATCTGGCGCGATGGCTGTATCATCCGTTCTCGTTTCTTGCAAAAGATTACAGATGCTTACAACCGTGATGCAGACCTTGCTAACCTTCTTTTGGATGAGTACTTCTTGGATGTTACTGCTAAGTACCAACAAGCAGTGCGTGATATCGTAGCTCTTGCTGTTCAAGCTGGTGTGCCAGTGCCAACTTTCTCAGCAGCTATTACTTACTTTGATAGCTACCGTTCAGCTGACCTTCCAGCTAACTTGATCCAAGCGCAACGTGACTACTTTGGTGCCCACACTTACCAACGTAAAGACAAAGAAGGAACATTCCACTACTCTTGGTATGACGAAAAATAAGTAGGTCTGCCATGGGGAAACGGATTTTATTACTTGAGAAAGAACGAAATCTAGCTCATTTTTTAAGTTTGGAACTCCAAAAAGAGCAATACCGAGTTGATCAGGTTGAGGAGGGGCAAAAAGCCCTCTCCATGGCTCTTCAGACAGACTATGACTTGATTTTATTGAATGCTCAACTGGGGGATATGACAGCCCAGGATTTTGCAGATAAGCTAAGTCGGACTAAGCCAGCTCAGTCATCATGGTCTTGGACCATCGTGAAGAATTGCAAGCTCAGATTGAAACAATCCAACGCTTTGCCGTTTCTTACATCTATAAGCCGGTTATTATTGACAATTTGGTGGCTCGTATTTCAGCGATTTTCCGAGGTAGGGACTTCATCGACCAGCACTGTAGTCAGATGAAGGTTCCAACGTCTTACCGCAATCTGCGTATGGATGTAGAACATCATACTGTTTATCGTGGCGAAGAGATGATTGCTCTGACTCGTCGTGAGTATGACCTCTTGGCTACTCTTATGGGGAGCAAGAAAGTTCTGACTCGTGAGCAGTTGTTGGAAAGTGTCTGGAAGTATGAAAGTGCGACCGAAACCAATATCGTGGATGTCTATATTCGTTATCTACGTAGCAAGCTTGATGTAAAAGGTCAAAAAAGTTACATTAAAACCGTGCGTGGTGTTGGTTACACCATGCAAGAATAGAAAAGCAGTTGCAGTTTTGTAACTGCTTTTTTTGAGGGATTTTCTATATATTAACATGCGGTTTAGTCTTTGCTATAATCAGTTACGGAGGATAGGTCTAATGAAAATAATAAAAAAATTGATGCAAATCGCATTAGCAGTCTTTTTCTTCGGTTTGCTAGCAACAAGTGCAGTATTGGCGGATGATGCTGATTCAGAAGGTTGGAAATTTGTTCAAGAAAATGGTAGAACCCACTACAAGAAGGGTGACATCAAAGAAAGGGACTGGCTAGTGATTGATGGGAAGTACTATTATTTTGATTCTTTATCTGGAGAGATGGTTGTCGGCTGGCAATATATACCTGCTCCACACGAAGGGGTTACGATTGGTTCTTCTCTAAGGCAAGATATTGCTTTTAGACCAGATTGGTTTTACTTTGGTCAAGATGGGGTTCTTCAAGAATTTGTTGGCAAGCAAGTTTTAGAAGCAAAAACTGCTACAAATACCAATAAACATCATGGGGAACAATATGATAGTCCAGCAGAGAAACGAGTCTATTATTTTGAAGATCAACGTAGTTATCACACCTTAAAAACTGGTTGGGTTTATGATGAGGGGCACTGGTATTATTTACTGAAGGATGGCGGCTTTGATTCTCGTATCAATAGATTGACTGTTGGGGAGCTAGCACGTGGTTGGACCAATGATAACTCAACTTGGTACTATCTAGATCCAACAACTGCTGCAATGCAAACTGGTTGGAAATACCTTGGCAACAAGTGGTACTACCTTCGTTCATCAGGAGCAATGGCAACTGGCTGGTATCAGGAAAGCTCAACTTGGTATTACCTAGACCAAGTAAATGGTGATATGAAAACTGGCTGGCAATACCTTGGCAACAAGTGGTACTATCTCCGTTCATCAGGAGCTATGGCAACTGGTTGGTATCAAGATGGTTCAACTTGGTACTACCTAAATGCAGGTAATGGAGATATGAAGACAGGCTGGTTCCAGGTCAATGGCAAATGGTACTATGCTTACAGCTCAGGTGCTTTGGCAGTGAATACGACCGTAGATGGCTATTCTGTCAATTATAATGGAGAATGGGTTCAATAATGAAAGAGGCGATTGTGAAGGAAACAATCGCTTTTTTTGTGAAAATATAATAAAATAGATAGGAAAGAATAAATATTTGTATGAAAAAATGAGACGGCTTTTTCGTCTAGTAAAAGGAAAATATGACAAAAAAAGTTGGTGTCGGTCAGGCACATAGTAAGATTATTTTAATAGGGGAGCATGCGGTCGTTTACGGTTATCCTGCTATTTCCTTGCCCCTTTTGGAGGTGGAGGTGACTTGTAAGGTAGTTCCTGCAGCGAGTCCTTGGCGTCTCTATGAGGAGGATACCTTGTCCATGGCAGTTTATGCTTCGCTGGAGTATTTGAATATCAAAGAAGCCTGCATTCGCTGTGAGATTGACTCGGCTATTCCTGAAAAACGGGGAATGGGTTCGTCAGCTGCTATTAGCATAGCAGCCATTCGTGCGGTATTTGACTACTATGAGGCAGAACTGCCTCATGATGTATTAGAAATCTTGGTCAATCGGGCGGAGATGATTGCCCATATGAATCCCAGTGGTTTGGATGCCAAGACCTGTCTCAGTGACCAGCCTATTCGCTTTATTAAGAACGTAGGATTTACAGAACTTGAGATGGATTTATCCGCCTATTTGGTGATTGCCGATACCGGTGTTTATGGTCATACTCGTGAAGCCATCCAAGTGGTTCAAAGCAAGGGCAAGAATGCTCTACCGTTTTTGCATGCCTTGGGAGAATTGACCCAGCAGGCAGAAGAAGCGATTTCACAAAAAGATGCTGAAGGGCTGGGACAAATCCTTAGTCAAGCGCATTTACATCTAAAAGAAATTGGTGTCAGTAGCCCTGAGGCAGACCATCTGGTAGAAACGGCTCTTAGCATGGTGCTCTGGGTTCCAAGATGAGCGGTGGTGGGCTAGGAGGCTGTATCATAGCCTTGGCAGCCGATTTGACACAAGCTCAAGAACTAGCAGAAAAATTAGAAGAGAAAGGAGCTATTCAGACATGGATAGAGAGCCTGTAACAGTACGTTCCTACGCAAATATTGCTATTATCAAATATTGGGGAAAGAAAAAAGAAAAAGAGATGATACCTGCTACTAGCAGCATCTCTCTGACTTTGGAAAACATGTACACAGAGACGGCCTTGTCGCCTCTACCGACGGATGCGACTGCTGATGCCTTTTATATCAATGGTCAGCTACAAAATGAGGCTGAGCATGCTAAGATGAGTAAGATTATCGACCGCTACCGTCCAGTTGGAGAAGGATTTGTCCGTATCGATACTCAAAATAATATGCCTACTGCAGCGGGTCTGTCCTCAAGTTCTAGTGGTTTGTCTGCCCTGGTCAAGGCTTGTAATGCTTATTTCAAGCTTGGTTTGGATAGAAGTCAGTTGGCGCAGGAGGCTAAGTTTGCATCAGGTTCTTCTTCTCGGAGTTTTTATGGACCACTAGGTGCTTGGGATAAGGATAGCGGAGAAATTTACCCTGTAGAAACAGACTTGAAACTAGCTATGATTATGTTGGTGCTGGAGGACAAGAAAAAACCAATTTCTAGCCGTGATGGGATGAAACTTTGTGTGGAAACCTCGACGACCTTTGACGACTGGGTTCGTCAGTCTGAGAAGGATTATCAGAATATGCTGGTTTATCTCAAAGAGAATGATTTTGCCAAGGTTGGGGAGTTAACAGAGGAAAATGCCCTTGCTATGCACGCTACAACCAAAACAGCATCACCAGCTTTCTCTTATCTGAACGATGCATCTTATGAAGCCATGGACTTTGTCCGCCAGCTCCGTGAGCAAGGAGAAGCCTGCTACTTTACTATGGATGCCGGTCCCAATGTCAAGGTCCTCTGTCAGGAGAAAGACTTGGAGCATTTATCAGAAATTTTTGGTCAACATTATCGCTTGATTGTGTCAAAAACAAAGGATTTGAGTCAAGATGATTGCTGTTAAAACTTGCGGAAAGCTCTATTGGGCAGGTGAATATGCTATTTTAGAGCCAGGGCAGTTGGCCTTGATAAAGGCCATTCCCATCTATATGAAGGGCGAGATTGCTTTTTCTGATAGTTACCGTATCTACTCAGATATGTTTGATTTCGTAGTGGACTTGACACCAAATCCTGACTACAGCTTGATTCAAGAAACGATTGCTTTAGTGCAAGATTTCCTCGTTTATCGTGGGCAGACCTTGCGACCTTTTTCTCTAGAAATCCGTGGAAAAATGGAACGAGAAGGGAAAAAGTTTGGTTTAGGCTCTAGTGGCAGTGTCGTTGTCTTGGTTGTCAAGACTTTGCTGGCTCTGTATAATCTTTCGGTTGATCAGACTCTCTTATTCAAGCTAGCCAGTGCTGCTTTGCTCAAGCGAGGAGACAATGGTTCTATGGGTGACCTCGCCTGTATTGTAGCAGAGGATTTGGTTCTTTACCAGTCATTTGATCGCCGGAGGGTGGCTGCTTGGTTGGAAGAAGAAAACTTAGCGACTGTTTTAGAGCGTGATTGGGGCTTTTCAATTTCACAAGTGAAACCAGCCCTAGAATGTGATTTCCTAGTGGGATGGACCAAGGAAGTGGCCGTATCTAGTGACATGGTCCAGCAAATCAAGCAAAATATCAATCAGAGTTTTTTAAGTTCCTCAAAAGAAACAGTGGCTACTTTGGTAGAAGCTTTGGAGCAGGGGGAATCAGAAAAAATTATCGAGCAAGTAGAAGTAGCCAGCAAGCTCTTAGAAAGCTTGAGCGCAGATATTTACACGCCTTCGCTTAGACAGTTGAAGACAGCTAGTCAAGATTTGCAGGTTGTTGCCAAGAGTAGCGGTGCTGGTGGTGGTGATTGTGGTATTGCCTTGAGTTTTGATGAGCAATCAACTGAAACTCTAAAAAACCGTTGGGCCGATCTGGGGATTGAGCTCTTATACCAAGAAAGGATAGGACATGACGACAAATCGTAAGGATGAGCACATCCGCTATGCCCTTGAGCATAAAAGTTCCTATAATAGCTTTGATGAGGTGGAGTTGATTCATTCTTCCTTGCCTCTTTACGACCTGGATGAAATCGATCTGTCGACAGAGTTTGCTGGTCGAAAGTGGGATTTTCCTTTTTATATCAATGCCATGACGGGTGGAAGCGATAAGGGGAGAGAAATCAATCAAAAGCTGGCTCAAGTGGCGGAAGCCTGTGGTATTTTATTTGTAACAGGTTCTTATAGCGCAGCTCTCAAGGATCCAGCAGATGACTCTTTTTCTGTCAAGTCTAGTCATCCAAATCTCCTTCTTGGAACAATATTGGATTGGATAAGCCGATTGAGTTGGGACTTCAGACTGTAGAAGAGATGCATCCTCTTCTCTTGCAAGTGCATGTCAATGTTATGCAGGAATTACTGATGCCAGAGGGGGAAAGGAAGTTCAGATGCTGGCAATCGCATCTAGCAGACTATAGCAAGCAAATTCCTATTCCTATTGTTCTCAAGGAAGTGGGCTTTGGAATGGATGTGAAGACCATTGAAAGAGCCTATGAATTGGGTGTTCGTACAGTGGATCTATCAGGTCGTGGTGGTACCAGCTTTGCCTATATCGAAAACCGTCGCAGTGGTCAACGTGATTACCTCAATCAATGGGGCCAGTCTACCATGCAAGTCCTTCTCAATGCCCAAGACTGGAAAGACAAGGTTGAACTCTTGGTTAGTGGAGGTGTTCGCAATCCGCTGGATATGATTAAGTGCTTGGTCTTTGGGGCTAAGGCTGTAGGACTGTCTCGAACAATTCTGGAATTGATTGAAAACTACACAGTCGAAGAAGTGATTGGTATTGTCCAAGGCTGGAAAGACGATCTGCGTTTGATTATGTGTGCTCTTAATTGTGCCACCATACCAGATTTGCAAAAAGTAGACTATCTTCTTTATGGAAAATTAAAAGAAGCAAAGGATCAGATGAAAAAGGCGTAACCACCGCCTTTTTTCCATCTTCAGACCGAGGTGACTTTTTTGAATTGTGATAAAATAGAAGAGAGAGGATGAACCTATGAGAAAATTTAAAATCTTTTTATTTATCGAAGCCTGTCTTTTGACAGGAGCTCTGATTTTGATGGTATCAGAGCATTTTTCGCGTTTTCTGCTGATTTTATTCCTCTTTTTGCTTTTGATTCGCTATTACACTGGTAAAGAGGGCAATAATCTTCTTTTAGTGGTGGCAACCATTCTCTTCTTTTTCATCGTCATGCTCAATCCTTTTGTGATTCTAGCTATTTTTGTTGCGGTCATCTATAGCCTCTTTCTTCTTTATCCGATGATGAACCAGGAAAAAGAGCAGACCAATTTGGTTTTTGAAGAGGTGGTAACGGTTAAGAAGGAGAAAAATCGTTGGTTTGGCAATCTCCATCATTTTTCAAGCTACCAGACTTGCCAGTTTGATGATATCAATCTCTTTCGCCTCATGGGCAAGGACACTATTCATCTGGAGAGGGTCATCCTAACCAATCACGATAATGTTATTATCCTCAGAAAGATGGTAGGAACGACCAAAATCATCGTACCTGTAGATGTGGAAGTCAGTCTTAGCGTTAACTGTCTCTATGGGGATTTGACTTTTTTCAATCAGCCCAAGCGATCCCTCCGCAATGAACACTATCATCAAGAAACAAAAGACTACCTCAAGAGTAACAAGAGTGTCAAGATTTTCTTGACTACTATGATTGGAGATGTTGAGGTGGTTAGAGGATGAAAAAACATGCTTATGTAATGATTGCTCTCACTTCTATCTTGTTTGTCTTATTTCTGTCTCACAGCTTGCTGGACATCCTTGACTTTGACTGGACTATTTTCTTGCATGATGTAGAAAAAACAGAAAAATTTGTCTTTTTGTTGTTGGTATTCAGCGTGTCCATGACCTTTCTCTTGGCCCTGTTTTGGCGAGGTATCGAAGAGCTTTCTCTAAGAAAAATGCAGACTAATCTTAAGCGTTTGTTGGCAGGGCAAGAAGTGGTTCAGATTGCAGATCCAGATTTGGATGCCAGTTTCAAGTCCTTGTCAGGTAAACTTAACCTTTTGACAGAAGCTCTTCAAAAAGCAGAAAATCAGAGTCTTGCTCAGGAAGAGGAAATCATCGAGAAAGAACGGAAGCGGATTGCTCGGGATTTGCACGATACAGTCAGTCAGGAGTTGTTTGCGGCCCACATGATTTTGTCAGGTATCAGCCAGCAGTCTTTGAAATTGGATAGAAAAAAGATGCAGACCCAGTTGCAGAGCGTCACAGCTATTTTAGAAACAGCCCAGAAGGATTTACGGGTCTTGCTCTTGCATTTGCGACCAGTTGAACTGGAGCAGAAGAGTCTGGTTGAGGGAATTCAAATCCTCTTAAAAGAGCTTGAGGAGAAGAGTGATCTCAAGGTTAGTTTCAAGCAAAACGTGACGAAATTGCCTAAGAAAATCGAGGAGCATATTTTCCGTATCCTGCAAGAGTTAATCAGCAATACCCTCCGCCATGCCCAGGCCTCTTGTCTGGATGTCTATCTCTATCAGACAGATGTTGAATTGCAACTGAAGGTGGTGGATAATGGGATTGGTTTCCAGTTGGGGAGTTTAGATGACCTGAGTTATGGACTCCGCAATATCAAGGAGCGGGTTGAAGATATGGCAGGGACGGTTCAGTTATTAACAGCTCCCAAGCAAGGCTGGCAGTTGATATCCGTATCCCCTGTTAGGTAAGGAATGATAAAGGAGTAAAGATGAAAATTTTACTAGTAGATGACCACGAAATGGTCCGATTGGGCTTGAAAAGTTACTTTGACCTCCAAGATGATGTAGAAGTAGTGGGCGAGGCGGCAAACGGATCTCAAGGCATTGAGTTGGCATTGGAATTGCGTCCGGATGTTATTGTCATGGATATCGTCATGCCTGAGATGAATGGGATTGATGCGACCTTGGCCATCCTCAAAGAATGGCCTGAAGCCAAGATTTTGATTGTGAGCTCTTATTTGGACAATGAAAAAATCATGCCTGTCTTAAATGCCGGTGCTCGGGGCTATATGCTTAAGACTTCTAGTGCAGACGAATTGCTCCATGCTGTCCGTAAGGTAGCTGCTGGCGAGTTGGCTATTGAGCAAGAGGTCAGCAAGAAGGTCGAGTACCACCGCAATCACATAGAACTACATGAGGACTTGACTGCGCGTGAGCGAGATGTTCTCCAACTCATCGCCAAGGGCTACGAAAATCAGCGTATCGCAGACGAACTGTTTATCTCTCTCAAGACGGTCAAGACGCACGTGTCTAACATTCTTGCCAAACTTGAGGTTAGCGATCGTACCCAGGCTGCAGTCTATGCCTTTCAGCACCACTTGGTGGGGCATGAGGAGTTTTAGATGAGTCTAACAGATTTACTTGAGGAGCTAGAAGCAGCAAAAAATCCTAAAAAAGCAGGGCCTATGGAGGCTATATGCGCCATCAATTTTCCTTTCTAGGCGTTGCGGCGCCAGAAAGAAATAAACTCTATAAAAAATACTTTCCAGAAGCGAAAAAAACAAAGATTATCGATTGGGATTTTGTAGATACTTGCTGGGAAAAAGAGTCTAGAGAATACCAGTATGTGGCCGCCAATTATTTGAAAGCCATGCAGTCTTATCTAAAGGACAGCGATTTGCCTAAGCTAGAGCAGTTGGTTGTCACCAAGTCTTGGTGGGATACGGTGGATATCCTAGATCGAGTAGTAGGGAGTTTGGTGTATGAGAAGCAGGAACTGGAAAAAATAATCCTCCAATGGAGCCTGTCAGACAATATCTGGTTGAGACGCGTTGCTATTGACCACCAGTTGTTAAGAAAAGAGAAGACCAATGTTCAATTACTGGAAAAGATTCTGCTTCATAATTTGAATCAAACAGAATTCTTTATCAATAAAGCCATTGGCTGGGCTCTAAGAGACTACTCCAAAACCAATCCAATTTGGGTAGCAGGCTTCATTGAGAAAAACAAGGAAAGAATGGCTGACCTTAGTATCAAAGAAGCAAGCAAGTACCTCCAGCATCATTGAAAAGCGCATTCATTACTTGAAAAAAGTCGCTCATTTATGTTATAATAGACTGTATTTAAAAAATTTTAAGGAGAAATGACAGAATGTCTGTATCATTTGAAAACAAAGAAACAAACCGTGGTGTCTTGACTTTCACTATCTCTCAAGACCAAATCAAACCAGAATTGGACCGTGTCTTCAACTCAGTGAAGAAATCTCTTAATGTTCCAGGTTTCCGTAAAGGTCACCTTCCACGCCCTATCTTCGACAAAAAATTTGGTGAAGAGTCACTTTACCAAGACGTTATGAACGCTCTTTTGCCAAATGCTTATGAAGCAGCTGTAAAAGAAGCTGGTCTTGAAGTGGTTGCTCAACCAAAAATTGATGTAACTTCAATGGAAAAAGGTCAAGACTGGGTTATCACTGCTGAAGTCGTTACAAAACCTGAAGTAAAATTGGGTGACTACAAAAACCTTGAAGTATCAGTTGATGTAGAAAAAGAAGTAACTGACGCTGACGTTGAAGAGCGTATCGAACGTGAACGCAACAACTTGGCTGAATTGGTTATCAAGGAAGCTGCTGCTGAAAACGGCGACACTGTTGTCATCGACTTCGTTGGTTCTATCGACGGTGTTGAATTTGATGGCGGAAAAGGTGAAAACTTCTCACTTGGACTTGGTTCAGGTCAATTCATCCCTGGTTTCGAAGACCAATTGGTAGGTCACTCAGCTGGCGAAACTGTTGATGTCGTTGTAACATTCCCAGAAGACTACCAAGCAGAAGATCTTGCAGGTAAAGAAGCTAAATTCGTGACAACTATCCACGAAGTAAAAGCTAAAGAAGTTCCAGCTCTTGACGATGAGCTTGCAAAAGACATCGACGAAGAAGTTGAAACACTTGCTGAATTGAAAGAAAAATACCGCAAGGAATTGGCTGCTGCTAAAGAAGAAGCTTACAAAGATGCAGTTGAAGGTGCAGCAATTGATAAAGCTGTAGAAAACGCTGAAATCGTAGAACTTCCAGAAGAAATGATCCACGAAGAAGTTCACCGTTCAGTAAACGAATTCCTTGGAAACTTGCAACGTCAAGGTATCAACCCTGACATGTACTTCCAAATCACTGGAACTACTCAAGAAGATCTTCACAAACAATACGAGGGAGAAGCTGAGTCACGTACTAAGACTAACCTTGTTATCGAAGCAGTTGCCAAAGCTGAAGGATTTGATGCTTCAGAAGAAGAAATCCAAAAAGAAATCGAGCAATTGGCTGCAGATTACAACATGGAAGTTGCACAAGTACAAAGCTTGCTTTCAGCTGATATGTTGAAACACGACATCACAATCAAAAAAGCTGTTGAATTGATTACAAGCACAGCAACAGTTAAATAATCTTATACTCTTCGAAAATCAAATTCAAACCACGTCAGCGTCGCCTTACCGTACTCAAGTACAGCTTGCGGCTAGCTTCCTAGTTTGCTCTTTGATTTTCATTGAGTATTAATAAACAAAAATCCCACCTGAATTGGTGGGTTTTCTTATGCACTATTTTCCAAAAATCTCTTTGAGGTCTACGTCTGTAATCCCAATCATGGCGGGGATGCTGTCCCAGTTTTCTTCGGTTAAGATGTAGGATTGTTCAGAGGTACTTGATGTGACTGTTTCAGAGACCGCTTGTTGCTTTTCTTCAACATTCTCCAATAAATCACTGAAGCGTTCAATCAGATAGGTTTTTCGGGCAGTTCCGATATGCTGGGTGGCATAGTCGAAGGCCTGTAATTCGCCTAGTAAGATAAGCTTGCTTTTGGCGCGTGTAATGGCTGTATAGATGAGATTGCGCTCCAGCATACGCCTACTAGCACTAGTGATAGGTAGGATGACAACAGGGAACTCACTTCCCTGGGACTTATGGATACTCATGGCATAGGCCAGGCGAATCTTGTACCATTCGTTACGTGGGTAAGAGACCTCGTTGCCATCAAAATCAATGACAATTTCGTCTTGTTTCGACTCGGTGTATTTACCAGGAATCAGGTCTGTGATAGTTCCTAAATCTCCATTAAAGACATTGATTTCAGCATCATTGACCAAGTGAATGACCTTGTCGCCCTTACGATAGTGGCACTGGGGAGCTTCAAAACTGAGTTGGTCTTTTTGTGGTGGATTAAGCAGGTCTTGCATGAGTTGGTTGATGGCATCAATCCCTGCTGTTCCTCGGTACATGGGAGCCAGAACTTGGATATCACGGGCAGGGATACCACTTCTTAGGGCAGCGCCTAAGATTTTTTCAATCGTAGCTGGAATATGGCCGCTAGCAATTTCAAAGTAGGAACGGTCTGCTTTTTTCTGGGTAAAGTCAGCTGGCAAGATGCCCTGTCGAATCTGACTAGCTAGAGTGACGATGGTTGATTCTTCGCTTTGTCGGTAAATTTTTTCCAAACGAGTCTGAGGAATCAAGGGAATATGAAGCAGATCCGCTAGAACCTGTCCAGGGCTGACAGACGGTAGTTGGTCGCTGTCACCCACGATGAGGATTTTACTGCTAGAAGAGATGTTGGAGAAGAGTTGGTTGGCCAGCCAAGTATCCACCATGGAAAATTCATCTACGATGATAAAGTCAGCATCCAGATAATCTTCCAGATGACTGGTATCATCGTCCCCTGTCATTCCCAAATGGCGGTGTATGGTAGCACTAGGCAAACCTGTCAATTCATTCATGCGCCGAGCTGCTCGTCCAGTTGGAGCAGCAAGAAGAATCGGCAGATTGCTTTTTTTCCTGAGGTCAAGTCCTTCTAAAAGGGCATAAACAGCGATGATCCCATTGATAACCGTTGTCTTACCAGTACCAGGTCCACCTGTTAGGATAAAGACCTTGTTCTGGATAGCATCACAAATAGCTTGTTTTTGAATGTTATCATACTCAATTCCCAGTTCTTCCTCGACAGTAGTGATATGCTTTTGAATAGTTTCTAAATCATGGCTCTTCTGTTTTCCTTTTTCAAGGATACGAACCAAGTGACTGCGGATGCCTTCCTCAGCGAAAAAGAGGCTGTTATCAAAGATTTTTGTATCAATCTGCTGAACCTTGTCTTCTTCGATCAGGTAGGAGAGTTCTTGGGCTACTTGGCTAGGATCCAGTTCCACGGGACGGGAAGATTCAAGGAGAGTAAGGGTTTGTTCCAGCAAATCCCGTGCTTCAACATAGGTGTCCCCTGTTCCCATACAGGCCTGAAAAAGACTGTGAACTAGACCGGCACGAAAGCGTTCAGGAGCCTGACTTTCGATGCCTAGTTCCTCCGCTAATTGGTCAGCAATGGTAAAGCCCAAACCCTTGATATCCTCAACCAGTTGGTAGGGATAATTTTCAACCACATCAAGGGTTTCTTCCTTGTAAAAGTCTTGAATCTGAAAGGCTAGTTTGTTGGGAATGCCGTAGTTGGCCAGTTTGGACAAAACCATCTCGGTTCCGTAGTTGAGACGGAGAGTGGAGACGAAAGCCTCGCGATTTTTGGCAGATAGTCCTGCGATGCTTCCTAGCTTTTCTGGGTGTTGCAGAATTTCGTCAATGGTATTGTCGCCATAGGTATCCACAATTTTCTGAGCTGTCTTGAGACCAATTCCCTTGAAATGGCTACTTGAAAAGTACTTAACCAGCCCTTTACTAGTTGGTTTTGCGCGTTCATACCGGCTGATTTGCAGTTGCTTCCCATACTTGGAGTGCTGGACAATTTGTCCCCAAAAAGTATAGTCTTCTCCCTCAATCACGTCAGCCATGGTACCCGTGACAATGATTTCAAAATCATCAAAATCCTCTGCGTCCGTATCGTCAATTTCTAGGAGGAGGATGCGATAAAAATTGCTGGGATTTTCAAAAATAATCCGTTCAATGGTTCCTGAAAAATAAAATTCCATAAAATTCCTTTGCATGAATAGGTGAGAGTTGGGGTTGTTTTTGTTTTAGTAAGTTAGAAAGTTAACAATTATCTTCTCGCGATAG
>AQTU01000038.1:0-14180 GCA_000385835.1 Streptococcus mitis 13/39
GTAGGACTGGTAGAGAGAGTAGGCTAGATTCTGACTGGCCAAGGAAGCGCCTGTTTCAATAGCTGACTTAGCTGTCTGGTAATCGCGAATTTTAGCCTCTGTTTGACTGATGAGGTTCCCGATTTCAGCTTGGGTTTGGCTAGCCGCTGCATTCTGGGACGCGATGGTCTCATTTTGTTGAGATGTACTAGCCCTAAGACTAGCTGCTTGGCTGAGGTAGTCGCGAAAGGTGGCTTGGTAGCCAAATTTATCCTCCTCTGGAAAGTGGTTCTCCCCTTCTTGCAGACTTTTTTGCAAATACTCCAATTGCTTTTTTTGATCCTTAAGCATGTCCAACTGACTAGCATAGGCCTCCGCTTGGACACCCTCTGCCCCTTCTTGATATTGAACCAACAGTTCTCCCTTTTTAACCAGCTTATTTTCTTCCAAATGATTGACAAGAATGCGATTGTTGCTAGTTGACTGGATATTTGCAAGGATACGACTAGGCTCGATAGTAGCTCTAGTAGACAAACTCATCTCCTTCTCTGCCAAAGTTGCAAAACCAAGCAAAAACACGAGCAGAAGGGACATGGGGACAATCACCCGACTGGAAAAATTATGGTAACGACGATTATAAAACTCCGCACTTTCTAAAAATTCTGGTTTCATCCTCTCCTCTTTCTAGCTATTGACCAAATGGGCGTAAAAGCCACCCTGTGCAAGTAAATCAGCATGCTTTCCTTCTTCAACAATCTTTCCTTGATCCAAAACAACAACCTTCTCTGTTCGCTCAGCAATGGTCAAGCGGTGAGCAATGAAAATCAAGGTCTTGTCTAAAGCCATAAGATTATCGACAATTCGCTTCTCAGTCAAGATATCCAGACTGCTGGTCGCCTCGTCCAAAATCAAGACCGGCGCATCTGTCAAGAGAGCACGCGCCAGAGCAATTCTCTGACGTTGACCACCTGAGATCCCTGCCCCATCTGAAGTCAATTCTGTCTGGTAATTCAGTGGCATCCGCTCGATATCTTCCCGAATCTCTGCCAATTCGACCGCCCGTAAAATATCTTCCTGATTCGTCCCCTCCTTGGCTCCCAAAAGAAGATTCTCCAAAATCGTTCCATTAAAGACATAGGGCTGCTGAGGCAGATAGTTGATGTACTGACGCAGGGCTTTTTTATCAATCTGATTAAGATTGACACCACCCAGACTAATCTCTCCCTGACTAGAGTCGTAAAAATTAACCATCATCTTAGCCAAGGTGGTCTTACCTGACCCTGAAATCCCCACAAAAGCCACCTTAGAGCCTTGGGGAATGGTCAAATTGATATCCGACAAGACATCTCGACCATAGCCATACTTATAGTAAACCTGCTTGAAAGTCATCTCTCCCTTCATCAAGCTCAAATCCTCAACCGTTTTCTTCTCCTCAAACTCCGAAGCTACCAGATAAACCTCATTTAGACGGTTATTGGCAACCTGCGCTGTCTGAAGCTTGGTTTGCAGATTGATGATATTTTCCAAAGGATTGGTAAAGTAAACAAGCAAGGTATTATAGGTAATCAACTGCCCCAAACTCATCTTGCCATCCATAACTAGAACAGCCCCCATCCAGAGAATGCCGACATTGAGCAAGAGATGGGCAACTTTTTTCAGAGCCTTTTGCTGACTCTCTGCCCGACTATAGGTAAAGGATTTTTTCAGATAATCCACAAATTCCTTGTCAATCTTTTGATAACGTGAACTTTCACTAGTCAAGGACTTGATAGTCTCAATACCGTTGATGTCCTCAATGATAGAAGAAGACAGAACCGCATTGGCTTCCATGGTATCCCGATTCATCTTTTCAAACGGCTTCATAAAAGCAAAGATAATCACTGTGTAGATAGGAAGTGCCAATAAGGTCATGAAAAAGAGATTGGTATTTTGTGAAAATAAAACAAGAGAAATAATGACAACCGTTGACACATCTAGGAAAATCGAAAGAATGGTCGAAGCCAGCGCATCAATGATACTATTGGCATCCGTGAAACGAGACACGATCTCCCCTGTCCTGCGTGTCGCAAAGAAGGACATAGGCAGGTGAAAAACATGCTTGATATAGGACAAAATCACGTCAATCGACAGGCGTTGCCCCAAAACAAGTAAGAGATACTCCTGAGCGTAAGACAAGATCTGCTGGAGAATATAGACGATAACCAGCCCAATAGAAATAATCCCAAGCGTCGAACGCATCTGATCTGGCACATAGGTATCAATGATAGACTGCAGATAATAAGAACCCACAATGTTAATCAAGGTTACCAAGAGTGTTGCCAAAACGATATTAGCAATCAAGCCACGCTGCTTCACTAATATAGGGATAAAAGAGAGCAGACCATTCTTTTGATCCTTATGAGGCTTGTAGTCTGGACTAGGTGCCATAAAAAGAGTCACTCCTGTCCATTCTTCCGCAAAACGCTCACGTGACAGTTTGGTCAATTTCACCCCAGGATCCGGATCGGCAATATGAATGCTATCCTTATCCTGCCCAGTCACCACATAGTAGTGGAGCAAT
This sequence comes from Streptococcus mitis 13/39, assembly GCA_000385835.1. Lineage (GTDB taxonomy): Bacteria > Bacillota > Bacilli > Lactobacillales > Streptococcaceae > Streptococcus > Streptococcus mitis_AI. Next base: position 2,540 of record AQTU01000038.1, read on the forward strand.
TTCCCTTCCTTAAGCACATGGGCAACAAAAGGAAAAGCCAAATCTGGCAAGTCAAAGAGCGTCATATCTGCCTTAATTGCTCGCGTCTCAAAACCAATTTCCTCTGCCACCTTGACCAAGCCCAAAGCCGTTGTCCCATCCATGGTTGTCTTGGCCAATTCTCGCAAGTGAGCCAAAGAATAATAACTACCATAGTAGCCAAAAACCATGGCTAATGAAGCTACACCGCAGTCCATCTGATCCACCTGCGGACGATAGTGACGTTTCCCAAATTTCATATTCATCTCCTTTTTCCTAATACTCAATGAAAATCAAAGAGCAAACTAGGAAACTAGCCGCAGGCTGCTCAAAACACTGTTTTGAGGTTGTAGATAAGACTGACGAAGTCAGCTCAAAACACTGTTTTGAGGTTGCAGATAGAACTGACGAAGTCAGTAACCATACCTACGGCAAGGCGACGTTGACGTGGTTTGAATTTGATTTTCGAAGAGTATAAACTCATCTGATAACAACTATCTTACCCCAATCCCCAAACAAAAACTGGACTTCCTTCCCAAATGCACCTATCTCCCTCCCAACTGCACTTTTAAGATAAAAAATAGGTAGAACAAACATTCTACCTAAAATATATATTTATTTCTTTTTCTTCCTAATTCTTTTGTCAATCATATATACAACGATAATCGAAAACAGCGGTGGTACAATATAACTCTTTTCACTCATTGTCAGCTGAAATCCCAGGGTTGCTAGTATCTTAAAGATGAAAATATTCATCAAAAATAGAAAAACAAATACTAAAAAATATCCTACAACCTTCTTCATTTCTTTTCTTCAACTTTCCTAATTTCTATAACTATTTTATCAAAAATATATGTAAAACTCCAAATAAATACCTCAACTGCACTTTCTTGGCAAAAAAATAGGCAGAACAAGCGCCCTGCCTAAAATATATATTTATAAAGATTAAAATGTAGATAATTGTCAAATAGGATATTTATATACATTCTTAGCAACATGCAACTCCTCTTATCTTGCTTCTTGCTATTCTTTACGTTTGACGACTTCTACCACATCCCCTACACTTTGGAGTTGGTCAATTTCCTCATCGCTGATTTCGATATTAAATTCATCTTCCAGTGTCAAGATAAACTCCATCAAATCAACTGAGTCAGCATCCAAGTCGTCTTTCAGACTCAAGGATTCTGTCACGACAAAGTCTTCTCCCTGTCGCTCTTGGATAATGGTCACAATACGGTCAAAAATTTCTTTTTCTGTCATCTCTTTTATTCTCCTGAAAATTCACGCGCAGTCTTGACAACTACGTCTGTTTCTAACATGGTACGAATCTGGCGAATCGTACTATAAACAGCCTTGGCATCGCTTGAGCCATGAGTCTTGACAACCGGTGCCTTGACACCAAACAAGACTGCTCCACCAACATCTGAGTAGTTGAGCTGTTTTTTCAAACCTCTGAGACTGCCTTGAGAAGGAGGGCGCCTAGTTTCGCTCGGAGACCACCACCTGTAATAGCTGTCTTGAGCAAACCCATGATTCCCATAGCTGTTCCTTCAATGGATTTGAGCACAGCGTTTCCCGTGAAACCATCTGCCACAACAACATCCGCGACGCCATTCATCAAATCACGTGCTTCCACGTTTCCGATAAAGTTCAAACTTTCATCAGCCTCTAATAATTCATAGGTTTCCTTACGAAGTGGGTCGCCCTTACTACTCTCTGTTCCATTGTTGAGCAAGCCAACGCGTGGTTGCGCAATGCCACGAACATTTTTAGCATAGAAAGAACCGAGTACAGCGTATTGATGGAGGTGCTGGGCTGTATTTTCCGCATTGGCACCGAGGTCCAGCATGTCAAAACCTCTCCCATCTACAGTCGGCAATGTTGACATAAGCCCAGGGCGATCAATGTTCTTGATACGACCCACGATGAAAAATCCTGCTGCTAGTAAAGCACCTGTATTCCCAGCTGATAGTACAGCGTCTGCTTCGCCTTCTTTGACAGCCTTGGCCGCCAATACCATACTGGCATTCTTCTTCTTCCGAATAGCTCTCGTCGGTTCATCGTCTGAATCAATCTTCTCATCCGTATGGATAATGCTGACGCGCTCTGTGGCTTTCAGATATTGCTTGATTTTAGCTTCATCTCCGTAGAGTTGAACCTCGATATCTGAAAAGTCAGCTAGGGCTTGATTGACACCCTCAACGATGGCTTGAGGTGCGTAATCGCCCCCCATGGCATCTACTGCGATTTTTTTCATTTATTTTCCTCTTTTAGTAATTGTCCCCAGTCGGATAGGGAATCAATAAATTTCTTTGATTTTAGGTGAATCCCAACGTACTCTTCGTATAGTTGATCCATAAATTGGCGTAGCTCTTGCTTGATTTCAGGCTTAAGCGAAATGGTCTCCAAAGTCTCAAAATCAATGGCTTGAAACTGATTGAGCAAATAAGGGATATTGGGATTGAGATGCAACGTCTCTCATCCTCATGATAATGCTCTGGGCAGAGGCAGGCTCCATATTTGAAAGAAAAGTCAAAAGCCTGACCGATCCGATGACAAAAGACACACTCATTAAAATTGAGGCTGATTCCAAATCTGGTCAAGATTTGAATTTCAAAAATATTAGTCAAAACCTGATAATCCAAGCCTGCTTCCATCAACTCCAAAGTCTTTTGCAAAAAAGCAAACAAGGGAGCATCCTGCTGATTGTCCTGCAGACTAGCATCTGCAAGAGCTGCCACATAGGTCGCATAGGCCATGACAAAGAGGTCGCTATTAATCTTTGGAAAGGTCATCACCTCATGATAGTCCTCGATGTAACTAAGCCCATCATCATTAATTCGCAAGAGAAATCGTGCCAGCACTAAGGGCTGAATAACCGGAGCCAGCTTAGACTGACCAGCGTGTTTGACAAAAAACATCCGCTTACCAGCTTGCTCTGTAAAAATCTTAACGAGCTTGTCATCCTCCCGAAAATTGCGATTGTAGAGCACCAAGCCTTGACTCGTGATAGACTGAATCATGCTTCTCTCATGTACTCCTCAAGTCGTTTCATGGCTTCTTTGATAGTCTCCATACTAGCTGCATAAGATAGGCGAACATAGCCTTCCCCGTAACGTCCAAAGGCGGCACCAGGGATAAAGGCAACGGCCTTCTTCTGTGCAAAATCCTTGAGAAAGGCAAAGGAGTCTTGACTGTAGCCCGCTGGAATCTTAGCAAAGATATAAAAGGCACCGTCTGGTTTGGTAATCTCAAAACCAAGAGCAGTCATCTTTTCGATAATATAGTCCCGACGCTGGATGTATTCCTTCTTCATCGACTCCGCATCGTTTTTACCAGCCGTCAAGGCTTCTACCGCAGCATGTTGAGCCATGGTATTTGCGGCAGTCACCAAGTACTGGTGACTCTTGATTAACTGGGCTGTGAAGGCCGCAGGAGCGAAAATCAGACCCAAACGCCAACCTGTCATAGCATGCGATTTCGACAAACCATTGATAATAATAGCCTGATCTCTCAACATAGTTCCTAGAGACACATGGGCTTCACCTGTGTAGGTCAATTCTGAGTAAACCTCATCACAAACAACGAAAATCTCATACTTGCGTAAAACAGCTGCCAAGGCTTCCAACTGCTCCCGACTATAGGTAATTCCTGTCGGGTTGGCTGGATAGTTGAGAATAACTGCTTTGAGCTTGTCTCCTTGCTCCAAAATGGCCTTTTCCAACATCTCAGGAGTCAAGACAAAACCATTTTCAGTCGTATCAATCTCGACAATCTCTGCCCCAACTAGATTGACAATCGGTTCATAGCCTGGATAGGCAGGGGCTGGTAAGAGCACCTTGTCGCCCTCTTCCAAAATAGCCGTCAAAGTAGCAGATAAAGCCTCTGTTGCCCCAATTGTAACCAAGATTTCATTTTCAGGAGCATAGTCCAGTTGGTACTTTTCCTTAACAAAATCACTAGCCGCCTGACGTAGAGTCAGCAGACCACTCATCCCTGTATAGTAGGATTGGTTCTGATCAATCGCTCGCTTGGCCGCCTCCTTGACATGATCTGGCGTTGTAAAATCAGGTTCCCCCAAAGTCAAACGCAAGACCCCAGGAATCTCCGAAATAGCCTGGTCAAATTGACGAATCAACGAAACTTGAATCTTATCTAACTGTTTATTAAAGCGCTTAGTTAAGTCCATAGATACCTCCTACTTTCAAAACGTATCTCTATTATACTACAAAAGCCCCCCGACCGCAAAAATACATTAGAGAATAGCTTTCCACTTTCTATTTTACTTTTCCTGTTTACAGGTCTATAATGGTAACAGATTCTATTTGGAGGTTTTTATGTCATTTCTATCAAAAAATGGAGCAGGCACCTTGGCCTGCCTTCTCATTTCCATCCTATCTTGGTACTTAGGAGGATTCTTCCCTGTGATTGGCGCGCCTGTTTTTGCGATTTTCATAGGCATGCTTCTCCATCCCTTTCTCTCGCCCTACAAACAACTGGATGCTGGATTGACCTTTAGTTCCAAGAAATTGCTCCAGTATGCTGTTATCTTGCTTGGTTTCGGTCTCAATATCTCGCAAGTCTTCGCAGTTGGGCAATCTTCACTCCCTGTCATTCTGTCCACCATCTCAATAGCCTTGATTGTTGCCTATCTCTTCCAGCGCTTCTTTGCACTGGACACAAAACTGGCCACCTTGATTGGAGTAGGTTCTTCTATCTGTGGGGGTTCTGCCATTGCGGCGACAGCGCCTGTTATTCACGCCAAGGAAAAGGAAGTCGCCCAAGCCATCTCCGTTATCTTTTTCTTCAATGTCTTGGCTGCGCTCATCTTTCCAACCCTCGGCACCTGGCTTCATCTATCCAATGACGGCTTCGCCCTCTTTGCAGGAACTGCAGTCAATGATACTTCCTCTGTAACCGCCACAGCTAGCGCCTGGGATAGTCTCTACCAGACAAATACCCTCGAATCCGCAACCATTGTCAAACTCACACGTACTCTGGCTATCATCCCCATCACTCTCTTTCTCTCCTATTGGCAAAGTCGCGAGCAAAAAAATAAGCAAGGCCTACAACTGAAAAAAGTCTTCCCACTTTTTATCCTTTACTTTATCCTTGCATCTCTCCTAACTACTATCCTAACCTCTCTCGGTGTGTCCAGTAGTTTCTTTACCCCTCTCAAACAACTCTCCAAATTTTTCATTATCATGGCCATGAGTGCTATCGGTCTCAAAACTAATCTGGTCGCTATGGTCAAATCCAGCGGAAAATCCATTATTCTCGGAGCCATCTGCTGGATTGCCATCATCCTCACCAGTCTCGGTATGCAGACCCTTATTGGCATTTTCTAACACAAAAGGTAGCCCACCAGCTACCTTTTTCTTATGCTTCCTCAATCAAGCGTGTATGTTCTCTCTTAATACAACGATTCATCACGATATCATCACATCCACCAGCACGCAAGATTTCTTCCGCTTCTAGACTTTCAAGTCCTAGCTGTGCCCAAAAAATCTTAGCATCAGCTTTGAGAAAATCACGCGCCACATCAGGCAAAAACTCGCTGCGACGGTAAACATTAACAATGTCTACAGGAAAAGGAATCTCTGCTAGGCTAGCATAAGCCTTTTCACCCAAGATTTCTCCACCTGCAACCTTAGGATTGACTGGGATGATTTTATAACCCCGAGCCTGCATTTCCTTGGTCACTCGATTGCTGGTTGTTTCCTCACGGTCTGACAAACCTACCACAGCAAGGGTTTTACTCGCTGCGAGATACTGACGAATCACGCCATCACTTGGATTGATAAATTCTTGACTCATAGAAATCCTCCTTTTCATCAGTATAGCACATTTTGAAAAGGCTTGCAGATTTTGGCTACAAAAAAGCTCCTAGCAGTTCACTTCTGCTAGGAGTATGTTTTATTCTAAGCGAAAACTTAAATCTTTTTCTCAATACTGAAAAGTGGAGAAAGTGGGCGTTTTTCATGGATACGTACGATAGCATCCCCTAATAGGTGAGCGATTGAAATCTGCTCAATCTTATCAATCAAACGCTCTTCTGGGAGATAGATGGTATCCAAAACAACCAATTTCTTAATAGCTGAATTTTGGATATTGTCCATAGCAGGACCAGAAAGAACTGGGTGCGTACAGCTTGCATAGACTTCAACAGCACCAGCTTCCGCAAGGGCATCTGCCGCATGACAAATCGTTCCAGCTGTATCAATCATATCATCAATCAAGATACAAGTCTTGCCTTCGACCTTACCGATGATGTTCATGACTTCACTAGTATTCATCTTATCAACGCTACGACGTTTATCAATGATAGCGATAGATGTTTTCAAAAATTCTGCCAACTTACGGGCACGAGTCACCCCTCCATGGTCTGGGCTGACAACCACATAGTCAGAACCAACCATACCACGACGCTCAAAATAATCCGCAATCAGAGGAGCCCCCATCAAGTGATCCACAGGAATATCAAAGAATCCTTGAATCTGCGCAGCATGCAAGTCGATTGTCAATAAACGATCCACTCCAGCTACTTCAAGCATATTTGCAACAAGTTTTGAAGTGATTGGCTCACGCGCTCTCGCCTTTCTATCCTGACGTGCATACCCATAGTAAGGCATGACAACATTGACAGATTCTGCACTCGCACGCTTCAAAGCATCCACCATAATCAAAATTTCAAGCAGATTGTCATTTACAGGCGAACTAGTTGATTGTAAGATAAAGACGTGTTTCCCACGGATTGATTCTTCAATGTTGACCTGAATCTCTCCATCTGAAAATTGGCGAACACTTGATTTCCCCAACTCTATCCCAATCTCCTGCGCCACACGTTTTGCCAATTCTTGATTAGAAGAAAGGGCAAACAGCTTTAAATCAGAAAAAGACATGATTTCCTCCGGTATATATGTATCGCTTGTGCTTTTCACAAGATTTTTCCATTTACCATTGTAGCGCTTTTTGCACTATTTTTCAATCAAAAATAAAAGAAGGGCACCATATTTGTACCCTTGCATCATTCTTTTAAAAAATATTCTAGTTCATCAACTCATTGTGTTTCTCAACAAAACGATAAGCCTGATAAAAACCATAGAGAGTAATAGCCGTAACCACTGGAATCGCTAAAGGCAACTCTGTCTCCAATTCAACAAAAGGAGAATTAAACAAGAAGTGAGTTCCCAAGGCTAAACCTAGGAAAATAAGCCCCTGTTTCTTGCCAACCTTCTGCCCTTTATAGGCTCTGTAAAGCAAGTAAACACCTACTACAGCCAGACCTGAAAAAGTCCAGTGAGAGGCAATTCCTGAGATGATACGCTCTAAAATTCTCGAAATAGTAAAGTCAAATCCCTCTGGCAAATCCGTACGAATATAGCAATATCCTCAATCATTTGAAATCCCAAACCAGAAGCAATCCCTAGTAAAAACAAAGATTTTAATTTTCGCACAGGAATCAAAGCTAAAACAAAGACAAGTGGCAACAATTTCAAGGGTTCTTCTACCAAAGGAGCCACAATCGCACTTTCAAAGGCATTTAAAAATGCACTATCTGGGAAAAGAACCTCCAATAAATCATGGATATAGGTATTAGCAAAGCTAGACAACCAGCCTGCAAGGAACATCCCACCCAATAAAGACAAGATCAAGGCCTTCTTTGGCGATTCCCATTTTTTCCCAATACGGAAAAGGAAATAAAGAGCCGGAATCATGTAAAGGAGAGCTAGAAAGATAGAGGCTCCCATGAGTCCATATTCCGCACCTGACATCGAACCATCCGTATAGTAGATAGTTTCATACTGCAAACCAATACATAGCAATAAGATAAAAATAAATAAAATGCTGTTTTTCTTCATACACTTTCTTTCTAAATGAAGTATTTATAATTCTACAACTGTCATACTTCCTGTATCCACATCGTAAATAGCACCAGAGATAATGACATCGTCTGGTATTAGGGGCGAATCGATAAGGAGTTGCATATCCTCGCGTACACTCTCCTCTATATCTTGGAAAGGCAAGAAATCTTGGTCTGACACATCGACACCTAGTTCCTCTTTTAAATACTCCTGAAAAGGTCCATTTTCAAAGGTCTGAGCACCACAGTCTGTATGGTGCAACACCACGATCTCTCTTGTCCCCATCTGTTGCTGGGAAATAACTAGCGAACGAATCATGTCCTCAGTCACTCGACCACCTGCATTCCGCAAGATATGAGCATCCCCAAGTGCCAAGCCCAGAGCTTGAGCAACGTGCAGACGTGAATCCATACAGGTCACAATAGCTACTCTGGTTTTGGGTTTAAGTGGTAAATTTAACTGCCCATGTAGGGCAACATAAGCCTGATTGGCTTGCATAAACTGTTCAAAATACGACATGATTCCCTCCTCGAAAATTTGATAGTCAAATATTCTTCCTATCTTATCATTTTTAAGAGGATTTGTCACGGATTATGCAAAGACCTTTTTCAAAACTTCCTGAATCGTTGTCACCCCAATGACCTGAATTTCCTTGGGTGGAGTGATTCCTGTCAAGGAATTATTGGGTACATAAATCTTAGTAAAGCCCAGTTTAGCAGCTTCATTGATACGTTGCTCGATACGATTCACGCGCCGAATCTCTCCTGTCAAGCCCAGTTCTCCTACAAAACATTCCTGAGGATTGGTAGGCTTGTCTTTATAACTCGAAGCAATGGCAACAGCAACAGCTAAGTCAATGGCAGGTTCATCCAATTTGACACCGCCAGCAGATTTGAGATAGGCGTCCTGATTTTGCAAGAGAAGACCTGCACGCTTTTCCAAAACAGCCATAATCAAGCTGGCTCGATTGAAATCAAGTCCTGTCGTCGTACGCTTGGCATTTCCAAACATGGTCGGTGTTACCAAAGCCTGAACCTCCGCCAAAATCGGACGCGTCCCTTCCATGGTCACAACGATTGATGATCCAGTCGCTCCATCCAAACGCTCTTCTAAAAAGACCTGGCTAGGATTGAGCACCTCAACCAAACCGCCCGACTGCATCTCAAAAATCCCAATCTCATTAGTGGAACCAAAACGATTTTTAACCGCCCTCAAAATACGGAAGGTATGATGGCGTTCCCCTTCAAAGTAAAGCACCGTATCCACCATATGCTCCAACATACGCGGACCAGCCAGAGTACCCTCCTTGGTCACATGCCCTACAATAAAGATAGCAATATTATTGGTCTTGGCCAGTTGCATGAGCTCAGCCGTCACCTCACGCACTTGAGAAACAGACCCCTGCACCCCTGAAATCTCAGGAGACATAATGGTCTGAATGGAGTCAATAATGAGGAAGTCTGGTTGGATGCGCTCCACCTCAGTTCGAACACTCTGCATATTGGTCTCTGCATAGAGATAAAACTCGCTATCAATATCACCCAAACGCTCTGCACGTAGTTTAATCTGCTGGGCAGACTCCTCCCCACTGACATAGAGAACAGTCCCCACTTGAGACAGCTGGGTTGAGACTTGTAAAAGAAGGGTTGATTTCCCGATTCCAGGATCCCCACCGATTAGGACAAGACTTCCCGGTACCACTCCGCCTCCAAGTACACGGTTGAATTCCTCCATCTCCGTCTTGGTTCGATTGACGTTGATTGAAGTCACCTCAGCCAGTTTCATGGGCTTGGTTTTTTCACCTGTCAAAGACACACGCGCATTCTTTACCTCAGCAACCTCAACCTCTTCTACAAAGGAAGACCAAGACCCACAGTTGGGACAACGTCCCAGATATTTAGGGGAATTATACCCACAATTTTGACATACAAATGTCGCTTTTTTCTTTGCGATGATAAACCTCTTTCTATTAAAAATAATCTATAAAAAATATTTCTTTAAACGATGACCAAAATCTTTTTTCTTCTAACTCCCCTATTTGAAAAGCTCTATACTGAAAATTTATTAAAACATTGTACACAAATCTTCTATCATAGGTGAATAAATCTAATATGATATAGATGACAAATAAGAACACAACAACTATAATCAAAACTGAAAATAAAACTTTTATCCAGTCTATTACTATAGACTCAATTGATAATCCTTTAAAATAGTTTAATAGTTCTGTTTCTGAAATATTCTTCGTTAATAAATCAAATATTTTTGAAAATAATGTTGAAACTATGGATAAAAGAGCAATCATAATTGTTGCAAAAATTCCCATTCCCCACTTTATTAAATCTCTTGTAGAATTGATTGATTTTTTAATTTCTTTTAAAAGCTTATCAATATCCTCTGGTGTTAAAATGTTATTTTGATTATATTGTATCGCAATGTTTATTACTTTATTTTTTCTAAATATTGCGAAACCACGATAAATGAAAAAAAATATTAGTACGTTTAAAAAAACTGTATTTGAAGCATATGAATTAGAAGATACTAAATCCACAACATAAAGTATTAGAAGTAAAAGTAGAACAACTTCAAAAAATTTGAATCCTATATCTTCCCACCAGTTAAACTTCCTTCTTAGCCTAGATCTCACTTCAAAATATAACCCTGACATACTTCCCCCCATTTTTTCATCAAAAGTATTCTGACTCATAAAGACTTCATCTTAATGCCCTGTCGATCCAAATCCACCAGTTCGAACACCATCAGCCGCATCTCCATCTGCAATTAAGAAAGGAGCAAAGACAGCCTGGACAACACGTTCTCCAACTTCAAGAACAACCTCTTGGTCTGTGATATTCTTCATCTGCGCAAAAATATGCCCTTCATTCCCAGGATTTCCATAATAATCCCCATCAATGACCCCAACTGAATTAATTAAAACCAAGCCCTTCTTACGAGGGTTTGAAGAGCGATCATAGAGATAGAGAACCTCAGTTGGTTGCATATAAGCCTTAACCCCTGTCGGAACCAATACAATCTCTCCTGGCGCAATAACTGTACGCACAGCAACCTTTAAGTCGTAACCAGCCGCATGCGCTGTCTCACGTTTGGGCAATAAATTTTCATCTGTAAAACTAGAAACCAATTCAAAACCACGAATTTTCATCATCTTCTCTTTTCTATTATCATTTATTCTAGATTATTCTATCTTATTTATTCGGAAAAAGCACGAAAAAAAGAGCACACAATTCAAATCGCTTAGGGCTGCTGGATTCCTCCCCTGACCCACTTCACGCAGAACTGTTGCTCCACTATTTATTATATCACATTCCTATTCATTTTAAAAGCAAAATTATTTTTTCCGTCTATTTCTAAAAAAGTCCTGCATAATAGCTGCGCATTCATCTTCCAAAATTCCCGTTTCAACCTCCACACGGTGATTGAGACGCTCATCTGTCAAGATATCGTACAAACTCCCAGCAGCGCCAAATTTCTGGTTTTTAGCCCCATAGACCACGTTTGGAATACGGGCAAGTCCAATCGCCCCACTACACATGACACAAGGCTCAATGGTCACAAAAAGCGTGCAATCCAGCAAGCGCCAACTCTCCTCACTCAGGTTCGCATGCTCTATAGCCATAATCTCCGCATGCATAACCGCTCGTTGCAACTCCTCACGCGCATTATGCCCACGGCCAATGATTTCTCCGTCCTTGACAATCACACAACCAATTGGAATTTCATCGTGTTCAAGAGCAATC
>AQTU01000039.1:0-13386 GCA_000385835.1 Streptococcus mitis 13/39
AACTGGTTTAAGTGGGTTGCCATCTTTATCTTCTGGAGTGAATCCTGGAACGTATGGTAACACATCTGTTGGTTGCCCTGGTTTTGTTGGGTCTGCTGGATCATTTGGATACTTGATTGGAGTTGTTGGTTGACCTGGGATGTTTGGAATCCATGAACCGATTGGTTTATAGGTTACGACTTCTGTAGCATCTTTTGAATCCGCAGTTACTTTTGTAGTTGGTACACTTGCTTTGTCAGCTAAGTATCCTTTAACTACTGGTGATTTAACTTCAGCTAAGTCTTGAGCTGGAGTCCAATCTCCGTAAGTCACTTCACCTGTTACTAAGTTGACCTTAGCTTCACGTGTAAATTTAGCTTCTTGTGTTACTGTTTTTGGTGTTCCATCTTCATTTAATACTGGAGTTCCATCTTCGTACACATAAGTGATTGTACGTGTAACAGTTTTGTTTAGATCTTTTTCTTCCAAGCCAGCTGGGTATTTAGGTCCATCTGGGTTATTTGGATCTACTGGAGTTCCTGGTGTTTTTGGTTGATCTGGCGTTACTGTAACTTCTTTAGCTTTAAGTGTTACTTTGAACTCTTGATCAGTATCTTTATCTTTATCGAACTTACCACCTTCTGGGTATGTATTAGATACTAATTCATAGCCTTTGTTTTCAAGTTCTTTGATTTTAGCTTTAACATCAGCTTCTTTTGTAAGTGGTGTATCTGAGTCACCTTCTTCAGTAATAGCGTCAACACCTGGAATTGGGTTTCCTTTTTCATCTACGAAAGTAGTCTTAGCTTTTTGCGTATCCTTCACATAGTTGATTGGTGTGTCTTGACTTGGATCTGTTGGAAGATCTGGTACTACATATCCTTTTGTTGGATCTGTTGGATCTACTGGTTTAAGTGGATTTCCATCTTTATCCTTAGGTGTGAATCCTTCTACGTATGGTAATGTTTCTGTTGGTTTACCTGGTTTTGTTGGATCATCTGGATTATTTGGATACTTGATTGGATTTGTTGGTTGTCCTGGAATGTTTGGAATCCATGAACCGATTGGTTTGTAGGTTACTACTTCTGTAGTATCTTTTGAATCTCCAGTTACAGTTACTACAGGAACACTTGCTTTGTCAGCTAAGTACCCTTTAACTACTGGTGATTTAACTTCAGCTAAGTCTTGTGCTGGTGTCCAGTCTCCGTATGTAACTTCTCCTGTTACCAAGTTCACTTTTGCTTCACGTGTAAATTTAGCTTCTTGTGTTACTGTTTTTGGTGTTCCATCTTCATTTAATACTGGAGTTCCATCTTCGTACACATAAGTGATTGTACGTGTAACAGTTTTGTTTAGATCTTTTTCTTCCAAGCCAGCTGGATATTTAGGTCCGTCTGGGTTGTTTGGATCTACTGGAGTTCCTGGTGTTTTTGGTTGATCTGGTGTTACTGTAACTTCTTTTTGTTTAAGTGTTACTTTGAACTCTTGATCTGTATCTTTATCCGTATCGAACTTACCACCTTCTGGGTATGTATTAGATACTAATTCATATCCTTTGTTTTCAAGTTCTTTGATCTTAGCTTTAACATCAGCTTCTTTTGTTAATGGAGTTTCTGATCCACCTTGTTCAGTAATTTCAGCTACCCCTGGAATTGCATTTCCTTTTTCATCTACAAATGTTGTTTTCGCTTTTTGGATTGCTGTATATTTAACAACATATTCGTAATCTTCATCTGTAGCTGTTGTTGCTTGTACTGGTACTTTTTCAACACTTGCGATGTAACCTTCTTTTTGAGGTACTTCAAGTTCTGGAAGATCAGTGCTTTGTCCATCAGTTCCTTTCCAGTTAATATAAACTGGTCTGTCATTAGAGTTAATTACCGCTTTACCTTCTGCAGTTAACTTGATTGAACCTGTGTAGCTTACAGTTTGTTTTTGTGATGGGAATACTTCTGTACCTGCAAGGTCTTTAACATCATCCGCATATACAAATTTAATTGTACGGTTTACTTCTTCTACTTTTGTTTTCTTAACATAATCATACTGTGCTGGGGTAACAAATGCAGATCCATTTATACCTTTAGCATTTAATTCTTCTTCAGAATATAAATCTCTTGCTCTTGTCTTCGTAACACTTAGTGTTCCTTTTACGTTTTCAGGAGGAAGATCTGCAAGAATGTATTCTTCTCCATTAACTTCTTTAACTAAGTCTACGGGATCATTACTTACATCATATTTGTTTCCAAGCACATTAGTATAATCTTTTGAACCATCTTCACTTAAAGGAATATTCCCCGTATATCTTGTTGGTTCAAAACCTATAACTTCACCTGTCACTAAATCTTTGAATGTTCTAACAACAGCTCCTGTTGGTGGCTCACCTTGAACTTTACCGTCACCTATAACTTTCCAACCATTTGGCACTGTAGTTATAACATCTTCTTTCTCACCGTTAACAGATTCTCCACCTGATACAGTAAGAGTTGCTGCAGTTTTATCGTTTCCTACATAACCTTCTTTAATTAATCCATTTTCATAAGTAATATTAGAATATTGACTTGTTAAAGTTTTGTCTTTTATTACTTTTTCAATACCTAAAGCCTGTAAAGCCATAGAAACGGTAGAACCTTCTTGAATAGCACCTTCTGTAACTGTAAGTTCTAACTCAGTTGGTGAGATTAATCGAGGTGTTAATGTGAATCCAGTGTCACGACCATCGTTAAGAATCCAAACATTGTTCTCATTAGCTTTAACGTTAGCCCAACGACTAGTTGGAACATAAGTTATACTATCTCCTTTATTAGGGTTAATAGTTGATGCTGTATTTAATCCATTTACAAAGTTAGAACTTCCTTCAAGTTCTTTGAATTCAGTAAAATCTGCATTTGGAAGTTTGATAGTAAATTTAGATCCTACTCCATAACGAATATCCGAATCAGTTTTTAATACGATTGAATCACTTCTACTTATTTGCTCATTGTTAAGGTATTTCAATCCATTGTTTTCACTTAGTGATGCACTAGTACCTTGTTTTTGATAGCTAGGTTGTTGACCTTTTCTTGTATAAGTATGTTCAAGAACTGTACGCCCATCAATTTTAATAGTCGCTGTATACGGAGTATCTTTTGAAATTTGCGGAGCTAAATATCCTTCACCCGATAAATTACTCGCTCCAAACGACACATTCGGATAGTCTTTTACTTTATCGTTCCACTCGATATTATAAGTATATGTCCCAGTTTCGTTAGCTACCGCTGGTTGCTCAGCAAAACGTTCTGCATAAGTTAAAACCTCATCCCCACGCTTCTTGTCACGTTGCGCCCAATATGGTATCTTTTTGTTATTGCTGTTTCCTGTAGTTGTTTTATAATCGATAGATTTAACTTTACCAACTACTGTTCCATCAGTCGCTCTGATTAACGTATTTACTGCCAAACCAGCACCTAGCTCAGCTAAGTTAGTTAGTTCAATTTTTGTAATAGAGCCCGCTTTAAGTGTAGATGTGCTAATAGTAGTATCAAATCCCCATCCTGTAGGAGCCGTATTATCTGCATTCATATCAACATAAGCGTTTGTTACAGCTTTAACTGTTTCTCCATCTTTAAAAACATCTTTACCTGTAATTTTTGATGCAGTAGCAGCTAATACCGATTCTACTTTACCTGCATGGCCAGCACGTTTCATTTCCGTATAAACTGCTTCGATTGCGGCAGAAAGACGGTTCACTTGAGCTACCATTTGGTCTTTAGAAGCATCAGATGAAAGCAATCCTTTAGACGCTACTGCTTCAAGCTTCACTGTAGCAATTGCAGCCGATAACTTTTGTTTAGATGCTTCATCTTTCACTTCTTTATCTGAGAAGTTTGAGGCTACTGTTGCCATAACATCAGCTTCTGAAGTCAATTGAGTAAGAACTGTTTTAACATCGTCTTGTGCTTTTTCTGTTGCAGCTTTTTCAGATGTTTTCTTTGTTAGTTTTTTCTTTGTCTGCTTCTTTTTTATCAGCTTGCTCTTTATCAGATTTTTCTGTTGCAGCTTTATCGGTAACTTCTTTTTCTGCTACAGGTTTAGCTTCAGTTTTAGCATCTTCTTTTACTTCAGGTTTTTCATCTGCTTTTACTTCAGATTTTTCATCTGCTTTTACAGCATCAATCTTTAATTCAGGAAGTTCTTCAACAACGGGTGTTGTTGAACCAGAATCAGATTTCTGTTTATCAGAATTTGTAACTTCTGGAGTTTTTGCAGAAGCAGTACTTGTTTCATCAGCTTTAACAGCGTTTGCTCCTAAAAGAAGAGCAGTCCCCAAAAGAACACTAGCCGCACCAAAACTATACTTACGAATAGAAAAGCGCTGAGCTCTTCTACCATGGTATTTTTCCATTCTTGAATACATGTTTTCTCCTTATTTATATATATGTTAATTTAGAATAATGTTGAAGTCATCAGTTTTCCCTTCCTCTCCTGCTAAAGAACACCTTCTTTAACGAAACCACAACACAATACTCATTATCCAATTTTACCATATGTTTTTAACATCAGTCAACCAAAATGTTCTATATATTCTCGCTTTTTGTATAATATTTTTGTACCCAAAATACAAAAAGAAGGAATTACCCTTCTTTTTATTATAATAACTTTTTTATTTACGGTTTGATACGGTGCAACATACGTGGGAATGGAATGGCTTCACGGATATGTTTTGTTCCTGCTGCGAAGGTTACCATACGTTCGATACCGATACCAAATCCACCGTGTGGGACTGTACCGTATTTACGAAGGTCAAGGTAGAATTCATACTCTGTACGGTCCATACCAAGTTCATCCATTTTAGCTACAAGGGCATCATAGTCTTCCTCACGCATAGACCCACCGATGATTTCTCCATAGCCTTCTGGAGCAAGCAAGTCTGCACAAAGCACACGCTCTGGATTTCCAGGAACTGGTTTCATGTAGAAAGCTTTGATGGCTGCTGGATAGTTCATGACAAATGTTGGCACACCAAAGTGGTTTGAAATCCAAGTTTCATGTGGTGAACCAAAGTCATCTCCATGCTCAAGATGCTCGTAATCAGCGTCTTCATCATTCTCATGCTCTTGCAAGAGGTCAATGGCTTGATCGTAAGTGATACGTTTGAAGGGCTCTGCAATGTAGCGTTTCAAGAGCTCTGTATCACGTTCCAAAGTTTCCAAGGCTTGAGGTGCACGGTCAAGAACACCTTGAAGAAGAGCTTTCACATAAGCTTCTTGCAAGTCAAGTGACTCATCATGTGTCAAGTATGAGTACTCTGCGTCCATCATCCAGAACTCAGTCAAGTGACGGCGTGTTTTGGATTTTTCAGCACGGAATACGGGACCAAAGTCAAAGACACGACCAAGGGCCATAGCGCCTGCTTCTAGGTAAAGCTGACCTGATTGGCTCAAGTAGGCTGGCGTTCCGAAGTAGTCTGTTTCAAAGAGTTCAGTTGAATCTTCTGCCGCATTTCCTGAAAGGATTGGGCTATCAAATTTCATGAAGCCGTTCTTGTCAAAGAACTCATAAGTTGCATAGATGATAGCGTTACGGATTTGCATCACAGCTACTTGCTTACGAGAACGGAGCCACAAGTGACGGTTGTCCATCAAGAAGTCTGTTCCGTGTTCTTTTGGTGTGATTGGGTAGTCTTGAGATTCACCAATCACTTCGATGTCTGTAATGTCCAATTCATAACCAAATTTAGAACGTTCGTCTTCTTTGACAATACCTGTCACATAAACAGACGTTTCTTGGCTCAAGCGTTTAATAACATCAAACTTCTCAAGTCCTACTTCTTCACCAAATTTTTCTACAAAGTTTGGTTTAAAGGCCACACCTTGGAAGAAGGCTGTCCCGTCACGCAATTGCAAGAAGGCGATTTTCCCTTTTCCTGATTTGTTGGCAACCCAAGCGCCAATCGTCACTTCTTGACCAACATAGTCTTTTACATCGATAATCGTTACACGTTTTGTCATTATTTTTCCTTTTCTTTTATTTTTCCATAAATGCTTTCAAGCGGTTAACTGCTTCTTTAAGCGTGTCTAGGTCTGTCGCATAGCTGAGACGCACATTTTCTGGCGCTCCAAAACCAGCTCCTGTTACCAAGGCTACTTCGGCTTCTTCTAGGATAGCGGTTGTAAAGTCTGTCACATCCGTATAGCCTTTCATCTCCATGGCCTTTTTGACATTTGGGAAGAGATAGAAGGCTCCTTGCGGTTTGACCACTTCAAATCCAGGGACTTCAGCAAGTAGGGGATAGATGGTATTGAGACGTTCTTCAAAAGCCTGACGCATGCTTTCTACAGTATCTTGCTCACCTGATAGAGCCTCAACTGCTGCATACTGGGCTACTGCTGACGGATTCGAAGTTGTTTGACCTGCAATCTTGGACATGGCAGCGATAATGTCTGCTTCTCCGACGGCATAGCCAATCCGCCAACCAGTCATAGCATAGGTTTTAGACACACCATTGATAACCACTGTTTGCTTGCGAATCGCTTCAGATAGACTAGAAATAGGTGTGAACTCATGGCCATTATATACCAAGCGCCCATAGATATCGTCTGCTAGGATGAGAATATCATTTTCTACAGCCCAGTTCCCGATTGCTAAGAGTTCCTCACGGGTGTAAATCATACCTGTCGGATTAGATGGTGAATTCAGCACCAAAACCTTGGTCTTGTCTGTGCGAGCTGCTTCTAACTGCTCTACAGTCACCTTAAAGTGATTGTCTTCCTTAGCAGGAACAAAGACTGGCACACCCTCTGCCATCTTAACCTGATCTCCATAGCTGACCCAGTAGGGGGTTGGGATGATAACTTCATCACCTGGATTGACCACAGCCATAAAGAAGGTATAGAGAGAATATTTTGCTCCTGCAGCTACTGTCACTTGATTTGGCACTACAGAATAGCCGTAAAAGCGCTCAAAGTAGGTATTGACTGCTGCCTTGAGCTCTGGCAGGCCTGAGGTTACTGTATAAAAAGAAGCACGCCCATCTTGAATCGATGCAATGGCGGCATCTTGGATATTTTTTGGAGTAGTGAAATCTGGCTCACCCAAGGTTAGAGACAAGATATCTCTTCCCTCAGCCTTCAGTGCTTTGGCACGGGCTCCAGCAGCCAAGGTCACACTTTCTTCCATTTCTAAAACACGGTTGGATAGTTTCATAGGCCCTCCTTATTGACCAATGCTCCTGTTTCAAAATCTACTAGATAAAAATCAGATCCTGACTTGACTTCCCAGATTGGCTTGTCTTGATAACGGCCAAAGGTAATTTTGTCAATCTCGCCAGCTCCTTTTTCCTTAGAAACCGCTTCTGCTTTTTCTTGTGAAACACCTTGATTTAGCTGATAAACATAAATCTTATGGTCATCTTTTCCAATCAGGACAGCAAGTGCTTCTTGCTGTTTATTACGACCAAGAACGCTGTAATAAGATTCCAAGCCATTGTATAAATCAACCTGATCAGCCTGCTCTAATCCTGCATACTGCTGAGCTAATTTTTCTCCTTCACTTTTAGCTGTTTGATAAGGTTTCATGCTAAGAGAAACCAGATACAGAAAGGAAGCACTGATAACCACAAACAAAATCGTCATCCCTAGACCATACTGCCACAGTAGATTATTTTTTGCTTTATTTTGTCTTGTTTTCACTCGTCTATTTTACCATCTATTGGGCTTTATTACAAGTGAATGCAAGAACAATCGTATTTTATTTCTTCCTTCAAAGTAAACCGATTTTTCTTGTTTAAAACCGAGAGAGAAAAGCATAGACACAAGCGAAATCACCGTATTAAAAAACCTGAGCTTGCACTCAAGTTTTCAGAAATTCTTTTAATCTATGGAATCATTTTATCATCTATTCTTTTAGCCATTTTTCCTAAAAAGATAGTCAGTAGAAGGCTAATCATGACTAAAAAGGATCCTAGATAAAGAAATGTTACTACAAAGCCTAAATTGTCAATCAACCAGCCTGTCAGTGGGAAGAACACAATCATACTTAGACTAAACATCATAGAGTAGACACTCAGCATGGTTGCCCTTACTTCACTTGGGAGCCGCTCTTGTAAATCATTGTCAAAAATCGGCTGAAAAAGAGCATATAGAGCATTACTAATCAAATAAACCAAAATATAGATTAGAGGTGTTCCAAAGTAGGACAGCAGGTAGGTAACTCCAGTCAGCAGGACGAGAATAGGGAAAATCTTCAAGGCGGCATATCTCTTTCCAATCTTACTCGCTAGATAGACTGCGACGATATTCAAGAGACTTCCAAGTAGCATAACTGCTGAAATTTGCCAACTACTTAAATCTGGTAACTGATTTTGATAGTAAAAATAAAACATGCACATGAGTGTACCAACAATCTGAGACAAAATCATCCAGTTGAAGAGCATGGGATTTCGCTCCAACTCTTCCTTAACAGTCCACATAATCTGTTTCATGGTCACACTATCAGTTTTTTCTAGCTTGACACTGGGCTCTTTCAGCATCAAAATCAAGACAAGAACTATGATAGAAGTGGCAATCATGATATAGTAGGTCAGGTGCAATTGACCATGGACAAAAAATCCCGCCAACACTGTCCCCAAAGAACGAGTTCCTTCTGCTACTCCTGACATGAAACTTGAAATGGATAGATAGCGCTCCTTTAGCCCAGCCTCTACAGCCGAGTCATAGACCATTGCTGCACTTGTTCCTGAATCAAAATTATAAGACAAGGCACTTATCGCCATAGCTAGCGCATAAATCCAAAAATTTCCCTGCCCAGCCAACATAAGAATAGAAGACACAATCCCTGCTATTCGACTTAAATAAAGGTTGGTCTTATAGGAATAGCGGTCAGCTAACATACCAGATGGAATTTCACAGAGAAGACTGGTCATATGAAAAATACTCTCCAGAAGTCCAATCTGCCAAAGAGACATTCCGTTTTGACTGAGAAAGAGAATCCAAAAACTGGTAATCCCTAGAAATGCAAAAAACTCAACTCCGGCCATCAGGCCAATATTTTTCCGATAATTTCTTATTAACATCTTTTCTCCTTAACAAGTGTATTATTTCTTTTGTCCGTCACTTGTTAATCTGTGCCTTACATAATCTCCACCCCTTTTAGAAGCATTCTTCAATGCCATTATTGTTCCTTTAATGATTTATGAAATGATACCGGAAAATAGCTGTTCTGCGGTTTCTATTGCTAGTTTTCTTGTTTATTTTAGCACTTATGTCATTATATTACAAGAGAATATTGGAATACTCCTATAAAATCAAAGAAAACTAAAATCCAAAAAATAGTTCTTACTTTTCCAGTGACAACTGACTAGAGTTTCAGCAATTTTATAATTTTCAAATAAACTCTGAGCAAATTTCTTGCAAGTCCTTTTGTTTTGTTGTAATATATTTTATAACAACGAGAGACTTCTCGGAAATTTAAGAAAAAGGAGACACATCATGTCTAAAAAAGTATTATTTATCATCGGATCACTACGTCAAGGTTCTTTCAACCACCAAATGGCTCTCGAAGCTGAGAAAGCACTTGCTGGTAAAGCAGAGGTTAGCTACCTTGATTATTCAACCCTTCCTCTCTTCAGCCAAGATTTGGAAGTTCCAACACATCCAGCTGTAGCTGCTGCTCGTGAAGCAGTTCTCGCTGCGGATGCCATCTGGATTTTCTCTCCAGTCTATAACTTCTCTATCCCTGGTACGGTGAAAAACTTGCTTGACTGGCTATCTCGCGCTCTTGACTTGTCTGATACACGTGGCGCTTCTGCCCTTCAAGACAAGTTTGTCACAGTATCATCTGTAGCCAATGCAGGTCACGATCAACTTTTCGCTATCTACAAGGACCTTTTGCCATTTATCCGTACAAAAGTAGTTGGTGACTTTACTGCTGCACGTGTTAACGACTCTGCCTGGGCAGACGGAAAATTGGTTCTTGAAGAAACAGTCCTAAACTCACTTGAAAAACAAGCTCAAGACTTGGTCGTAGCAATTCAATAAAAAATAAAGAATTTTTAAAAGTCTAAATCAATTATCGCCACCTCATAGGGTGGCTTTTTTAGACTCTATCAAGATTCTCAGACAAACATCAGCCATCCAAAAAACCTTGAGCGTTACCACTCAAGGTTTTTAGCAGTCTTTTCCATCATGGAAAATCGTTCTAAGAATATTCTTTCATTCGAGATCTATCACTTATCATCTTCTTTCGAGAAATTAGTGACTGCTTGTTGCTGATTAATCTTCTTTTCTTCGACCTACATATAGGCTCAATAGAATACCGCTACCTAAAAGAACAGAGATATAATCAGATTGGCTTCCAGTTTCTGGTAATTTGTCCCCATGTTTTTCTTTACCTGTAGTTGGTACTACTGGGTTAGAAGTTAATGGTGTTACCGGTTGAACTGGTACATTTGGATTTGGTTGTGTTGGAACTTCAGGAATGTTTGAAGTTGGTTTGTCATTGACTTCTGGCATACCAGGTACTCCGCCATTAAATTCTGGAATTTCATGAACTGGAGGTGTTGGCATTCCTGGAACTTCTGGATTAGGAAGTTCATTGACTTCTGGCATACCTGGTACTCCACCATTGAATTCTGGCAATTCATTAACCTCTGGCATTCCTGGAACACCACCGTTGAATTCTGGCAATTCGTGAACTGGTGGTTCTGGCATTGCAAACGTTGGTCTTTCTGGCACATTACGTGTTGGAGGAACTGGTTTGTCATTTGATGGTGTTACCGGTTTGTCTTGGCATCCACATTTACCATCTTTGCCATCTTTACCGTCACGTCCATCGCGACCATCTTTACCGTCTTTAACAACTGTTTTCGTCACAGTTCCGTCAGAATTGATGATTGTGATTGTATGACTACCATTTCCATTATCTTCAACAGAAACTTTTGGTGATTTACCATCTTTACCGTCTTTAATCACCATTTCTGTCTTACTTCCATCTGGATTAATAATTGTAACAACGTGAGTTCCGTCGTTATTATTTTTAACAGTTACAGTTGGTGAAACGCCATCTTTACCGTCTTTACCATCTTTGATAATAGATTTGTATTGACGACCATCAGAATCTATGATTGTTAATGTGTGAGTTCCGTCTCCGTTATCAACGATGTTCGCTTTTGGTGATTTACCATCAAAGATTGTAGTTGTAGTTTCTTTACCATCAGCTCCTGTCACTTTAATAGTGTGTGAACCGTTGTTGTTATCAATCACTTCAAGTTTTGGTTCTTTACCATCACGAACTGTAGTTGTTGTAGTTGTACCGTCTGAGTTCACAACTGTGATAGTGTGAGTTCCATCTCCGTTATCCACAACCTTAGCAGTTGGTGATTTACCATCACGAACTGTGGTTTCAGAAACAGTACCATTACCGTTTTCTACACGAATTGTGTAAGTACCATCATGGTTGTCAGTAACAGTCGCTACTGGTGACTTACCATCTTTAATGATTGTTTCAGTAGTTGTGCCGTCACCATTTAGAACTGAGATCTTATGAGTTCCATTTTGTTCATCAGTTATAGTAACTTTTGGTGATTTACCATCACGAACTGTGGTTTCAGTTGTCACACCTTCTGGATTTGTAATAACGATTGTATGACTTCCGTCTCCATTATCACGAACAGATGCGGTTGGAGTACGTCCATCAACACCGTCACGACCATTCTTAACAACAAACTCATTCTTCGTTCCGTCTGGGTTAGTGATTGTTACTCTGTGGCTTCCATCTGGATTTTCTGTTGTAGTTGCTGTTGCAGCTTTACCGTCTTTACCATCTTTGATGATAGCGTTGGTAACATTACCGTCTCCATCCGTAACTTTAACAGTGTGAGTTCCATCGTTGTTATCAGTCACTTCAACTTTTGGAGTCTTACCATCTTTACCATTCTTAACAACTGTTTCTTTAGTTGTTCCATCTGGATTTGTTACAGTGATTGTGTGGCTTCCATCTGGATTTTCTGTTGTAGTGATATTGGCAGTTTTACCGTCTTTACCATCTTTAACTTTAGTTGTTGATTCAGAACCATCAGGGTTTCTAACAGTAATAGAGTGTGTTCCATCTCCATTGTCCGTTACATTTACAACTGGTGATTTACCGTCTGCTCCATTAGCTCCGTTTTCACCTTTTTCACCTTTTTCGCCTTTGTCGCCTTTTTCACCGGCTACTCCTTGAGGTCCACGGATATTACCAATCTTGTTCCAAGAACCATTTTCTTTCTTGTAAACATCACCTGTATTGGCATCGATAAATGTATCACCGTCTTTACCATCATTAGCAGTTGGGGCAGTAACTCCACTTAGTAATTCAGCACCATTACGGCCATTTGTACCAGAAGCTCCATCTGTACCATTACGGCCATTTGTACCATTCAAGATATCACTTGTACCAATTAATTCATCCACATCTGGATCGTATTTACCGTTACCATTATTATCATAGTATGCTGTAATACGAGTACCATTTACTGGTTGTGAATCTGTTGCATCTGTAGTTGTTGGTTGTACTGTTTCTGATGACTCAGTTGCACTTCTATCTTCATCTGGTAATGCTCTTCTATTTCTTGCACTTCTTGATGTTCCAGAAGGTTGTGAATTA
Organism: Streptococcus mitis 13/39; assembly: GCA_000385835.1. Classification (GTDB taxonomy): domain Bacteria; phylum Bacillota; class Bacilli; order Lactobacillales; family Streptococcaceae; genus Streptococcus; species Streptococcus mitis_AI. The sequence continues at coordinate 12,598 of AQTU01000039.1, forward strand.
GAAGTTGATCCAGCACCTCTTCTAACTGCTTCCACCAATGCATTTAAGTCAATAGTTGGTGTACGTCCATCTTTACCATTCTTACCATCTTTTACTGTAAAGGTTACTGGATCTTTACCTGGTGTTGTGATAGTTACAAGAGTGCTTTGACCATCTTGTCCACGTTGAGTAGTGATTGTAGGAGTTTGGCCATCCTGACCGGTTGCACCAGTTTCTCCCTTAGCACCATCTTTAACAAAGACTGTAGTTGGTTGTGAACCATCATGGTTATCAACAGTGATTTCTACACCTTTATGACCGTCTTCATCCTTACGAACAGCTGTTACTGTTGGAGAGACTCCGTCCACTCCATCTTTAATAACTGCAAGAGGTTTTTCAGGGTTCAATGGCTGACCTGGATGTGCTGGATCTTCTTGGTAAACTTTAGTTTCTTTACCATCTTTGACAGTAAGCAATGATTTACCATCACGTCCGTCCGCACCTTTAGCACCATCTTTAATCATTTCAGAACCTAGAAGTTCATCAGTTCCTGGAGTATACTTACCATCATTGTTTTCATCAGTATAGAATGTCACAATTGTATGAGATGGATTGCCGTTTTGTCCTTCGACACGAAGCAAATCAACTTTTGGAGTTTTACCGTTCAGACCATTTTCTCCGTCCTTAACATTTACTGTAACTGGATCTTTACCTGGAACAGTGAATGTAATGTCGGTACTATGACCATCTTTACCTGGAGTTACAGTTACTTCTGGAGTCTTACCATCTTCTCCACGTTCACCTTTATCA
>AQTU01000040.1:0-12339 GCA_000385835.1 Streptococcus mitis 13/39
CAGCCTCTTTCTCAACGATTGCATAGGTCTCTTTTGTCTTATCTCCTTCATAAGGAGTCACCAAAACCATATGGTGCCCCTTAGGAAGATTTTTCACGATACTATCCCAATCTTCCTTGTAATTTTCAGGATTATTTACCCCAGTTGCAATAACCACCATCTTTGGTAGAAATTTATTCTGGCTATTGTTGAGCATGATTTCATTGGCAGTCTTAGTTGTTCTGCTGACCTGTGCATTAATCTGTGCTCCAGGAAGGGCTGTCTGCAAAGCTGTATTAGCTCTTAGTGCTACCGAATCACCAATTAACATAGTGCCATCAGCAATTCCTAAACTATCAGCTTCTGCTCGTTCTGTCATCACCTTGGTCTGGCTAATATTTGTTGCAGCTTGCTTCAAGCCATTGACAGTTAAGTCTGTCTCAAAAGCTCCCACTTGTGGCGCCATCAAAGTCACTAAAAAGACAATGAAGGCCAAGATTCCTGTACTTGCTGCAAGGATTGCGTGAATATGAGGCAGGGGACGAAGAGTTTGTAGAATAGGTGTGTCCTTTCCTGCAATCCAAGGTTCCAACACATAAAATGAAAGACTGGCGAATCCATAAGAAAAAATCAAAGTTAATAACACAGCAAGAAGATTTGATGTCAACTGTGAGAAAATAATGTAGAAAGGCCAATGGAAAAGATAAACCGCATAGCTAGTATCCGCTAAAAAGCTGATCATCTTTGGCTCCTGCACGTTAGGAGTCTTTTCATGTAAGACACGCGCCGCCAGAATCATAGCAATGGTTGCAAGGCTGGCAAGCAAGAAGCCCATAAGATAGGCAAAGAGATAGGTAAATTTGACAAAGAAAGTCAAAATGAGTAGGAAGCCAAAACCTCCTCCAAAAACTAAAAGGGTCTTTCGTAAATCCCATATTTTATCCAACTGCTTAACTAGGGAAGTCGTCTGACGAACGCCTACAATCGTTGCTAGAATACTTCCCAAAAAGAATGGATAGACATGAGTTAAACTAGAGAAGTAAACAGAGGAGAAAGAGGTTACTAGAAAACTACCAATAAACATGGAGAAGAAGCTGATCAAGAAGGCAGCAGCAGATAAGAGAAAGACCATTCCCTTCAACTGACCATTTGATTTAGCCTGCTTAGATAAGAACCAAACTGCCAACCCCCAAAGAATATAGTAGTGAACCTCAACAGCCAAGCTCCAATTATGAACAAACAAATGAGGAATGAACTGAGATTCATAACTCCCACCTGTTAGGAGTTCATAGAAGTTGGTCATGAAGCCTAAGACACCCGCAATCTGACCCCCAATTCCAGCCACATAATCTTGTCGAACTAGAAAGGTAAAGGGCATGGTCACCAAGACCATCAAAACCACAGGTGGCACAATCCGATAAAAACGTCTCCTAAAAAATCCAATCAAGTCAATCTCATGCTTTTTAGAAAATTCTTCGATGAGTAGAGCCGTAATCAGGAAACCTGAAAATGTGAAAAAGACATCTACCCCGAAAAATCCTCCAGGAAAGATAGTCTGAAAGAAATGATACAAGAGTACCAGTAGTAAACCTGTAATCCTAATCAAGGAAAACCATTTAATGCGCATACGAGTTTATTCTCCCTTTCATTATACACTTTATTCTATCAAAAAAAGAAGAAAAATCCTAAGAGAAAACTTAGGATTTTTAGCTTATATCAATTCCATTTTAGAAATTACGGCCTGACTTATTATAGCCATATTTTTCAACAAAATACTCACGGAATTCCAAGAGATTGTCATCCATGATGGCTTGTCTCACTTGCTTCATCAGGTTAAGCAAGAAGTAAAGATTGTGGTAGCTAGTCAAGCGGATACCAAAAGTTTCATCAGCCTTGAGCAGGTGACGAAGATAAGCGCGTGTATAGTTCTTACATGTGTAGCAATCACACTCAGGATCCAACGGCGTAAAGTCCTCAGCAAACTGGGCATTTTTGACAACCAAACGCCCCTGACTAGTCATACAAGTCCCATTACGAGCGATACGAGTCGGCAAGACACAGTCAAACATATCCACCCCACGAATCACCCCATCAATCAAACTATCTGGCGCTCCCACACCCATCAAATAGCGAGGTTTATTTTCAGGCAGCAGTTGGGTTGTGAAGTCCAAGACAGCATTCATCTCTTCGTGGGTTTCTCCCACCGCCAAACCACCGATAGAGTAGCCTGGGAAATCCATACTGACAAGGTCATGAGCCGATTGGCGACGCAGGTCTTCAAATCCTGCCCCCTGCACAATCCCAAACAAACCTTGGTCATGTGGACGACGGTGAGCCTTCAAACCACGCTCAGCCCAACGACTGGTACGCTCGATTGATTTCTTAACGTAGTCGTAAGGTTGATAAAACTGAGGACATTCGTCAAAGGACATCATGATGTCTGAGCCCAGATTATTCTGAATAGAGATAGCTTTTTCTGGCGATAGGAACATCTTAGAACCATTGAGATGGTTTTTAAAAGTTACCCCTTCTTCTGTGATATTGCGGCTATCTGCTAAGGAATAAACCTGAAAACCACCACTATCTGTCAAAATAGGCTGGTCCCAATTCATAAACTTGTGGAGACCACCTGCGCGTGCGATGAGTTCATCTCCAGGACGAAGCCAGAGATGATAGGTGTTTGACAGGATAATTCCCGAACCCATCTCCTTCAATTCTTCAGGCGACTGAGTTTTGACAGTGGCTTGTGTCCCAACTGGCATAAACATAGGTGTTGGGAAGGTACCGTGGGGAGTGATGATTTCTCCCAGACGAGCTCCTGTGTGTTTTTCTTTCTTAATCAAACGATATTTGATTGGTGAATCTGACATTTTTTACCTCCGAAGCTGGGAAAGACAGTCCCAGTTCATACTTTGTGCCCAAGGGTATACTGTATGATTTTATCAAAAAAAGTAGGAACTGTCACGAACTATGGTATAATGAGAGAATGAAATACCCAAAAATTGATTTAAAAACCGTTCGTCTGCAAGCCAGACAATTTCAGGCTGAAAATCCCCGCCTCTTTCTCGTCTATCTCTTACCTAGCATGCTGGTCATCTTGTCTGGCTTCCTCAATCCCTTAGAGCGTATCAACGAAGCAATTTTAGAACAACCCTTTTTAAGCGTGTTTGGCCATGTATTCCAAGCCTACCTTTTTCCACTATTAGTCTCCTTTATCGGAGCTATTCTTCTAACCAGTTCCGTCTATACAACGCTAAAACTTATAAAGAATCCTGATACAGAACTATCCGTCAAAAACAGTCTTACTCTCTTTAACGAAGAGCACTTTTCACAAACCTTTTTGACTCTACTTCTCAAACGTTTCTATCTCTTCTTATGGAGCATTCCTAGTTTGCTTGGAATTTACTTCCTCTTTTACAGTAGCTTTCTAGCAAAGAAATTCGTTGTCCTTCATCCTGAGTTTCCCAATCTGGATCTCACGTCAATTGAAACCGAGCGTTTCCTCATGACATTTGGTCTCTACTTTCTAGCAAGTATCCTCTTGATGATTGTCGGAAATAGTCTCTATATTCCACAATACTATGCTTATTCACAGGTAGAATTTCTCCTCTGTGATACTCTAGATTTAGGACAAGCCAAACCAGGGCAAATCCTTAAGACCAGCCGTTTCCTGATGAAAGGCTACAAATTTCAACGCTTCGTCCTAGACTTACAACTCCTTCCTTGGTACTTCCTCAATTGGATTACCTTTGGAATTGCTAGTTTCTCACTCCTACCCTACATTCAAATTAATAAAATGATTTTTTACCGAGCAGTATTGGCTCGAAAACGTCCAAAAGCTTGAAGGTTTTCCCTCAAGCTTTTTTCTATCAATGAGTTTCTCCGCCTACCAACTTGAGATCCTGATCCCCATGTTCGATAATGGCGCCGATTGCTGCTTCTACCCCTCGCATAATGTCCACTAAACTCATAGCTGGAGTAGTCGGTCGATTCACCACCTGTTCCATCATATAAGGAATGTGCATAAACCCTGCCTTAACATGTGGAAATTTCTTTTCTACCAAATAGAGAGCCTGATACATCAAATGATTGCAGACAAAAGTCCCTGCCGTATTAGAAACAGAGGCCGGCAAACCTTCTTTTTTTATAGCTTGAACCATCGCTTTAATCGGCAAACTACTAAAGTAGGCCGGAGCACCATCCGATCGAATGGGAAGGTCAATCGGCTGATTACCTTCGTTATCAGGAATGCGTGCATCATCTTGATTAATAGCTACTCGCTCAGGTGTCAAGCTAGACCTTCCACCTGCTTGGCCAATACAAAGGACAAAGTCAGGTTGATAGCGGTTCATCTCTTCTTCCAATACATGGGCCGATTTGTGAAAAACTGTCGGCACCTCTAGCCAACGGACCTCAGCACCATGGATTTCAGCTGGTAAACCTTTAATGGCTTCCAAGGCTGGATTGACCTTTTCCCCTCCAAAGGGCTCAAAACCTGTCACTAATACTTTCATTTCTTACTCCTCAAAACAAATTCAATGAGACTTTTTTCTTAAAAACAAGTATAACATATTTCCCTTATTCTGGAGTGAAAATGACTAGAGAGACTAAGATTGACCTTTGAACTTATTTAAAGAGAAAAATACTAATCAAGGTCAAAATAGCTGGTCCGCCTTGCTTTAAAATAATTTTTTTATCTGCTGTGAGAGAGCCATAAGCCGCAGCACCAATCACAAATAAGACAAAAATAGTCACAATTTCTAAATTCTGTGAGAAATAAATCCCATACAAGAGAAAGACTCCCAGCAGAGCATTATAAATCCCTTGATTTTTAAACAATGAACTTACTGACGGACGAGCCAGTTCTTCCTTGTCCATGTTAAAGACACGACTAGTCGCATCTGATTGCGTTGCAATACTTTCCAAATAAAAAATGTAAAAATGCTCCAAAGCAACGATTGTTGCTAAAATGATTGTCATAATTGACATCTACTTCTCCTTAAATTTCTATATTCTCAATACCCAAAACCAATTTATTTAATAAACGGCTGAGTTCTGTTCTTTCAGACTCTGTTAAGATACTTTCCATCGCTTCCTTAACCTTGATATGCTGCAGAGGTGGATTCACCACTAATTGCTCCTTAGCATACTTCGTAGCCTCTACCAACACTTCCCGCTGATTTTCAGGATTGCGATGCCGCTCCACCAAACCTTCCTTTTCCAGAATTTTGAAATGTCGGGTCAAAGCAGCCTGATCAATCTTCAAACGCTCCTGAACCGCTATTTGATTACAAGGAGAATGCTTCAGCAAAAACAGTAAAATCTGATACCGTGTCAAACTAATCCCAAGTCTTTTTTCAAACAATGGCGTACTCGCTTGCTCAGACAAGCGGAGTTGATAAAGCAGATCTTGAATCTCTATCATTTCTTTTTCCTCTCTATTGACTTATCAATAATTGACTAATCAAGTATAATACAAAGTAAGATAAATTGCAAGAATTATGCTTGAATCATTACAAAATAGTAACTTCCATTTCCCATTCATATTGATACTCAATGAAAATCAAAGAGCAAACTAGGAAGCTAGCCGTAGGTTGCTCAAAGCACAGCTTTGAGGTTGCAGATAAAACTGACGTGGTTTGAAGAGATTTTCGAAGAGTATGACAAAGAAAAAAACGAACGAGAATCGCTTCCTATCACGAAAGCTAAATCTCATTCGTCAAAATAATATTACAAAGTCTGATTTATCCATTCATTGAAACGTGAACGTGATCATAGTGATTTTCTGTCACGCTACCACGGTCCGGCATTGGGTTCCAAGTGTTAGCTGGCCCATATTTGCTATCGAATGGAGCATAGAAACGTTGTTTCCAAATAATGTAACTAATTCCACGGCTGGCCATATTTTGAATAGCGTATTCCGCAATCTTATCCCCTAGTTCTGAGCTTTCTGGTACCATAAAGTCGATAGCCAAACCTTTTCCGTGATCTCCACTGTCTCCTGGACGGTAACCACTAAAGGATGTGATGCCAAACAAGTTGGCAATTTCTTCTTTAAAGGCAGCTGTTTGTGGTTGAAGGCCTGCATTTTCAGCTTTCGCTACCGCAAGTCCAGCATAATCGGGCGCTGCTGGAGCTGCGTAAGTTGCTGAAGTTGTTTCGGCTACCTTTTCTTCTACTGGTGTTGTAGTTGCTTCTACTGCTGATTCAGCTTGAGTGCTTGCTTGAGTTTCATCTTTCTCAGCTGGAGTCGTTGCCTGAGGAGCTGCTTCTGCAACTGCACTACTTGTTTCGGCTGTTTGCTCCTCTGGGACAGAAGTTCCTGTAGATGGTGTCACTTCTTCTGAAACAGTCACTGTATCTGTAACTTCTGAACTTGTTGCTACTTCTTTTATACTTGTATTTTCTACCTCTTTTGGCGCTTCTGCAATCGGTTGAGAAAGGTCTGCAACCTGAACAGTTTGATCATCAACCGTCACTTGATTGGTTGTCAAATCTGCTGTCGCAGTTGTCACTTCGTCACCAGAAGCTGCTTGAGGAGTTTGGATTTCGACTTCTGTTACTTCTTCTGCTTCATTGACGGTCGTTGTCAAAATAGTTTCTGGGAAAATCAAGTCCATATTCGTGATTTTATTCAAATTCGCAAGAACTGTGACATCTACACCCAAGGCCTCTGCAATGGTGCTCAAGGTATCACCATACTGAACGGTATAACTTGTTTTGTTGTCCGTTTTAGTCAAATCGTTTTGGATTTGCTCAACACTACGTGCAGTCCAAAGAACTTCTTCTGCTTGAGTTGCCAATACTGGGGCAAATGACAAGGCTACTGTTGAGGCTAATAATATTCTTTTCTTCATTCTTTCAAATTCCTTTCAAATGAGTACCTGTCTATCATAACACAAAAAATGCAGAAAAAAAGCCCTCTCGGGCCTATTTAACAGAACTGTCTATTCCTTGTAACAAACTCGGTTACTTGAAACAGTTTGTTAGGTCTCTGTCACAAAACTGACATAATCTTTTTATCGCTCTGTCTTAAAAAAACGGGAAATATCTGCTAACGCTTGAATCCTGTGATTTCCTTCATAAGTCGACTCTAAAAAGTTGATACTTTGAATTCCACTATTCTGGGCAAATTCCACATCCAGAGTCCGATCCCCTATATAATAGGTCTTCTCAGAATCCAACTGATACTTGCCTAACAGATAGGTAGCCGCTTCTGAACTTGGCTTCCGCGCAAAGCCACTCTGACTTGTTAAAATCTCTGTAAAATAAGATTCCAAACCCAAGTCTCTTAGAATGGTAAAAGCATTATCTCCTTTATGAGTGTAGACAAACTGTTGAATTCCTACTTGGTCTGCCCAAGACAACACTTCACGCGCACCTGGCATCAAAACTACCTGAACATTCTTCTCAGCCAGACTCTGGGCACGGACTTGATTGAGCACTTCCACATCCAGATTTCTATCTTCTGCTACCCGCACAAGCAAATCTTGCACCGAATACTTGAGGATATACTCTCTCACCTGCTCCTTATCATAAGGAATAGAAAACTGAGCAAAAGTTTCCTCAATCCCTGACAAAATCGCTTCGTAAGAGTCCAATAAAGTCCCGTCTAAATCCCAAATAAAAGCTGTTTTTTTCATTTCCTATCCTTTCAAGCTCATATAATGCTGGTAACGGTAACGTAGAAATAACCAACGAAAACCATTATCCAAAAGGGTTCCGGCCCAAATACCGGGCAAGCCCCAACCAAGCACAATCCCCATCAGATATCCTGTTCCAATGCGGATACACCACATTCCTATACTTGTCGCATAAAAGGGAAGCCGAGCATTGCCCAAACCCTGCCAGACTGCTGTATAGATGACTGTTCCTATCGTCATAGGAGTACCAATTAGTGAAAACAGTGTCACTAGAATACTAGCCTCAACCGCTAGAGAATCAGTCGTATAGAGATGAGTTAGTGGTATACCCAAGACATAGATACTAAAGGTCAAGGGTAACATGAGGACCAGAGAGAGCCAAAAGGCTTGTTTACTCAACTTATCTACTCTATTCCAATTATCCTCTCCAACTGCTCGAGCTACCAGCATGACCGTTGCCGTAGCAACTCCAAAAGCAGGCATATAGTTAAACTGGGTCAAGACTTCTCCGACTGCATTTCCAGCCACCGCCTCCGTTCCAAAAGAAACAACCAAGGCAATGATCACGACATCTCCAGCCCGCATCATGAGCCGCTCTCCAGCTGCTGGCAAAGCTAAGGTCAATAGTTCCTTATCTAAACCAAAAGTCGGTTTCTCAACAGGCAACTTTAATTGCGACCATAAAATCACAAGACCTACCAAACGAGACAGAATTGTCCCCCAAGCAACACCAGCTATCCCCATATCCAGAACAAAAATAGCTAGACTGGAAAAGAGAATATTCAAGGCATTGGATAAAAAACTAACATAGAGGGGCAAACGTGGATTATGCGTTGCACGAATCAAGGCTCCCAGACTCGTCATCAATCCCAAAAGAACAATCGACCCGCCTACCAAAGATAGGTAGAGTCCTCCACTTTCGGTCACAGCCTGTTCAGTCCCCAAAAGTCCTATCATCTCTTGTCCAGCGAAGATAGACAAAGTTCCTAAAAGGAAACTTAATAGTAAAGTAATCTTCAACGCCTCAGTCACATGATAGGCTAGCATAGATTGATCCTTCTGCCCCAAACTTTTTGAAACAACACTGGAAATAGCAGCTCCCAGAGCGATGAAAATCGCCTGATAAATCGTGATAATATTGCCAGCTACTGAAACACCTGAAATAGCTATCAATCCTAAATGAGCAACCAAATAACTATCCACCATCCCTATGAGCATCTGCAAAAAGTTTTCGCCCATAGCTGGTAAGGCAATATTAAGAATGTCTTTATTTTTCTTAAACAATCCTTCCTCCTGATGAAAAGAAACTCAGTTGGTTTCCCAACCGAGTTTACTCCCTCTGTCTTAAAGTTCTAGATAAGCCTCAACCGCTGCTTGCATGTCAGCAGCCGCCACAGTTGTCTTATGACGAACTAGAGCTGTTTCAAGCCCATCAACTGCAGGTGGCACAGCCACTCCTGAGATTTCATGTAGTTGAGCTAAGGCTTCAAAGTCAGTCAAGCCAACTTTCCCAGTTACAGCTTCTACTGCAACCACTGGGAACTTGTATGGACTAGCTGTTGAAGCAATCACCGTCTTAGTCACATCGCCAGTAGCCGCTTGGTATTTTCTATAAACTGCTGAGGCAACCGCCGTATGTGGATCCTCGATATAAGAATCTGACTCATAAACACGCTTGATTTCTGCCACTGTTTCTTCCTCAGTCGCATATTCAGCTGCAAAGAGGTTAAGAATCTCTGCATCAAAGTCTGTCAACTCATATTGTCCTTGCTTGTTCAAGGCATTCATGAGTTCAGCTGTCTTAACTGCATCATTACCCAAAAGATGGAAAATCAAACGCTCCAAGTTTGAAGATACCAAGATATCCATAGATGGACTAGTTGTTACTTTAAACTCACGTTTCTTGTCGTAAACACGTGTCTTGAAGAAGTCTGTCAAGACATTGTTATCATTTGAAGCACAGATTAATTTACCAACTGGAAGACCAATTTGTTTAGCATAAAAGGCAGCCAAGATATTTCCAAAGTTTCCTGTTGGTACTGTGAAGTTAACCTTTTCACCAGCCACAATTTCACCAGTCTTAACCAACTGAGCGTAGGCATAAACATAGTAGACAATTTGTGGCACCAAACGGCCAATATTCATAGAGTTAGCCGATGAAAATTGCAACTTGTTGGCTGCCAACTTCTCACGAAGAGCCACATCGTTAAACATGTGCTTCACATTTGTTTGCGCATCGTCAAAGTTACCATCAATAGCAATAACATGAGTATTGTCGCCAGTCTGAGTGGTCATTTGCAACTCTTGAACCTTGCTGACACCATCCTTTGGATAAAAGACGATAATCTCAGTACCAGGTACATCTGCAAATCCTGCCATAGCAGCTTTACCAGTATCACCAGATGTCGCTGTTAAGATGACAATCTTGTTCTCCAAACCATGCTTCTTAGCAGCTGTTGTCATAAAGTATGGCAAGATAGACAAGGCCATATCCTTAAAGGCAATTGTTGAACCATGGAAAAGTTCCAAGTTATATTGTCCGTCTAATTTCACTAATGGCGCGATAGTTGGAGTATCAAATTTGCTATCGTAGGCATTGTTGATACAGTAGTCCAACTCCTCAGCTGTAAAGTCATCTAAAAATGCTGACAAAACTAACTTAGCAACTTCCTGATAAGAAGCATCTTTCAATTTGTCAAAGTCCAAATCTACCTTTGGATAAGTAACCGGTGTAAACAAACCACCGTCCGTCGCCAAACCTTGTAAAATAGCTTGGCTGGCAGTTACTGTATTGTTAGCATTACGCGTTGATTGATAAACTAATGTCATTACTCTCTATCCTTTATCTATAGTCTTTTCCATTATATCATGATTTTTCAGAAAATTCTCCCTTTGTAAAAGAAATTATAGTCCAAATTCTTTCTTCAAAGGCTCTAAATAAATCATTTCTTGTTTATTTCTCATCTTCAGGCCTTCCTCAGCTAGCAAGAGTAAGTCTTTTGAAAACTCTATAATCGCAGTTTTCTCCTCATCTGTTAGCTTTTTCTTAGAAAATTGCCGCCTTAAAGACTTATAATTTCTCCCAAATGCTTTAAAGAAAGGTGCGATTTCTAAGTAAGATTCAAGTTTCTCTAAATTAACTAATAATCCCAAGTGAAAAGCTGCAGAAGCAAAAGTCCTATCAAGTGGCTGTGTACACACACTACGAAACTCAATTGTTCCTCGAATCGTTAAGTCTTGGTACTGATAACTGCGATGAGTTTCAAAATCCTTCTCTTGAGGATAAATAATAATCTCATCCCCATTAAGTGCATATGCTTGGATTTCAGGTGTAGGCAAATAGTCCCTCGCCTGAATGGGATAAAAATAATAGGTTTGTTCATCACGTTCCGCAGTAAAAATTGCAGAATGATCTAGATAATCAAAAAAATCAGCTTCATCATTAAAAAGTCTAGCATTGACACCAACATTCTCTGGATAGATACCATGCATCGATTCTTCCCAAAAAATATCTCTTGAGATTTTTGTATCCCAATCCGCACCTGTAAACTCAGAGTTTGCAAATAAATAAGCCTTAGCCCCTTCAATTTGGGTAAAAGCATTAATCACTCGTAAGTAGTTAGACTTTGAAACATCCAACTGAACCTGACTCCCACAAATAAACGCTCCGTATTCAGGGAATTGATGTAAGTTTGATTTAGTCACATTTCTACTCAAATTCAAATAGTCCATCAACATCTGATAGCGTGGGTAAGCCACTGGACAATTCTCATTTATATCCCAGTTAGGATGAATACCGCAGCCAACGATAGCATGATTTGATTCAGCTAACTTCTTCTGGATTGCTTCCATATAAATACTAAAACGTTTTTTAACTTCTTGTATCGTTTCAGCCTTACCAAATGCAAACTCAATTGTAGTATAGGAAACTTCAAATAAAATAGCATCATGACTTACTGTATCCACTAACTGAATAGGAGTTCCAAAATCATCTACCTTTTCAACAGTAAAATCAAAAGAAGAAACTAAATATCGGAATAAGTGCTTGATAACTTCAACATTTGTAGCATCCCCTTCCAAGTTTACAACAGGATATTCCAACTCAATCCCAACAAACAATTCAGGATTTTCTTTAATATTTTTCAAATACCGATGTTTTAATAAATCGATAGAACGAGACATACTTCCCTACACTTTCATAATCTAAATAAAATTTGAATAACTATTATTATAGCAAAAATAATATAAAAAAGGAACGAAGATTTACAACGTTCCTTAACTCTATACTATACCGGCGGCGGGGTCGAACCGGCACGTCCTTGCGGACACTGGATTTTGAGTCCAGCGCGTCTGCCAATTCCGCCACGCCGGCAAATAGTAACTGGGGTAGCTGGATTCGAACCAACGCATGAGGGAGTCAAAGTCCCTTGCCTTACCGCTTGGCTATACCCCAATAATATAAAATAGGCGAGTGATGGGGATCGAACCCACGCATGCCAGAGCCACAATCTGGTGTGTTAACCACTTCACCACACCCGCCATAATTTTATTAACACGGGCAGTAGGAATTGAACCCACACTGAAGGTTTTGGAGACCTTAGTTCTACCTTTAAACTATGCCCGTAACTAAAATAATGGAAGGGGAGGGATTCGAACCCCCGAACCCGAAGGAGCGGATTTACAGTCCGCCGCGTTTAGCCTCTTCGCTACCCTTCCG
>AQTU01000041.1:0-11884 GCA_000385835.1 Streptococcus mitis 13/39
TGGCAGTCAGTTCTAGTTTTTATGTGGTTCTTACTCTGTATCAAGGACGAGGTAAAAGGTGCTTGGGAAACCAAACACCTTTTCGATTATTCATTTTCTTCAGTTACAAATTGACTAAGCAGTCCATTGATAAAACGGGCTGATTTTTGATCTGAAAAATTCTTAGCAAGTTCAATAGCTTCATTGACTGCTACCAACTGAGGTGTATCAAATGATGTGATTTCAAAGATACCCAAGCGTAGTAAGTTTTTTTCAACCAAGGTCAAGCGTTCAACTGTCCAGCCTGACTTGAGGTGCTGGTTGATTTGTTTATCCAACTCGTCTTTTTGAGCTTGAACGCCAGAAACCAAGTTCAGAAGAAAGGCAGGGATTTGCACATCTGCATCTTCACGGTCATGCGTGTAGGCAAAGTGACAAGCTGTTTCCATATCTGTGCCGAATTCAAGGCTCATAAGAGCTTGAAAAGCGCATTTACGAAGTTCACGTCTAGATTCTAATAATGGACTAGTCATTGAGGAAGTCCTCGTTAAATAGATCTTTCAACTCAGGTTTTGGTGTTTTATCTGGAACGATTCCTGCAACATGGATGTTGACAGCAGCAAGTTCCACATCAGCCATATCTCGGACAGCATCTTTGACCGCTTTTTGAATAGCAAGAGCAACTTTTGGTACTTTTACACCGTACTCAAGATAGAGATAAATGTCAGCAGTTAGTTCTTCGTTGCTTTCTTTTAAGTAGACGCCACGACCAAGAGAGAGTTTTGATAGGGTATCAGATACGGATTTATTTGAAAATGAGTGGACACCATCAACTTTAGCAGTTGCGATGGCAATGATTTTTTCAAGTACACGTGGAGCGATAACGATTTCGCCAAATTGTTCTTCAATTCCCATAGAATGACCTCTTTCTAGAGATTAGGCACGAGAAACGTAAGTTCCTTCTGCAGTGTTGATGATCAATTTTTGTCCAGCTTCGATGAAGTCAGGAACGTTGACAACAAGTCCAGTTTCCATAGTTGCTGGTTTACCAGAACCTGTAACAGTAGCACCTTTGATAGATGGTTGTGTTTCAGCGACTGTCAATTCAACAGTAGTTGGTACAGTTACACCGATTACTTCAGTTCCGTAGAATTGGATTTTCACATCAGAGTTTTCAAGGATGTAAAGCAATTCATTTTCAACGTTTACGACTGGGATTTCGTATTGGTCGTAAGTTTCAGTGTTCATGAAGTAGGCAGTTTCATCCATTTTGTACAAGTATTGAGCTGGGACAGTTTCGATAATAGCTTGTTCGAATTTTTCTTCTGGACGGTAGCTTGTGTCAAATGTAGAACCAGTACGGACATCACGCAATTTCATACGCATGATCGTATTCCCTTTACCTGGTTTGTGGTGGCTAGCTTCCAAAACGCGGATCAATTTTCCGTCTGCAGTTTCAAATGTCATACCAGCTTTCAATTTGCTTGCTTCAATCATGTTTTTACCTCTTTAATAAATATTATTACTCTTCATTTTACCATAAAATCTTCTGGAAATAAAGCCAAAATAGTTAATGGGATTTGGTAGGAGCGAAAAAACCAACCTCAGGGCTGGTTTCTTTTACATATTAATCTTCTTTCAACTTCGCCAATTCTTGTGCAAGAAGTTTAAGGGCAACTTGTGGGTTGGCTTGGCCTTTGGTTGCTTTCATCAGGAATCCTGTAAAGGCCTTATCTGCGTTACGTTTACCTGACTTGAAGTCGGCAACTGCAGCTTCGTTATCCGCAAAGACTTGATGAATGATTGGAATCAAGATATCTGGATCCGAAATTTGAACCATACCTGCTTTTTCCACGTATTCACGCGCCCCACCCCCATTTTTAGCCAGGTGGACAAAGACTTTCTTAGCAATCTTAGAAGAGATAGTGCCGTCTTCGATGATGGCAATCATTTCAACCAAGTTTTCTGGTGTCAATTCGATTTGTTCCAGTGTCTTATCTTCAGCATTCAAGAACTGAGCGACTTCGCCTTGGAGCCAGTTAGAGACTTGTTTTGCATCACCACCAAGGGCAACAGCTTTTTCAAAGAAATCAGAAGTGATTTTGTTTGCAGTCAACTGGCTAGCATCGTAGTCTGACAAGCCAAGGTCAGATACGTAGCGTGCACGGCGTTCCTTTGGAAACTCTGGTAATTCAGTACGCATTTCCTCAATCCACTCGTCTGAGATTTCAAAGAGTGGTAGGTCGGGTTCTGGGAAGTAACGGTAGTCTGCAGCACCTTCCTTGACACGCATGAGGATGGTTACCTTGTTAGCCTCATCGTAACGGCGTGTTTCTTGACGGATTTGACCACCTGAGCGAAGGATTTCAGCTTGACGTTGAACTTCGTATTCAAGACCTTTGCGAACATTTGAGAAGGAGTTGAGGTTCTTCAACTCTGTCTTGGTACCGAATTTCTCTTGACCATAAGGACGAAGAGAGATATTGGCATCTACACGCATAGAACCTTCTTCCATCTTAACGTCAGAAATACCAGCATACTGGATAACTTCCTTGAGGGCAGTTAGGTAAGCATAGGCTTCTTCTGGCGAACGCATGTCAGCTTCAGATACAATCTCAATCAATGGCACCCCTTGGCGGTTGAGGTCAACATAAGAGTAGCCATCTGTACCGTGGGTGTTTTTACCAGCGTCTTCTTCTAGGTGGGCACGTTCGATACCGATTTTCTTAGTTGTACCGTCTTCTAGCTCGACTTCAATCCAGCCGTTATAGCCGATTGGCTCATCAAACTGAGAAATTTGGTAGGCCTTTGGATTATCAGGATAGAAGTAGTTCTTGCGGTCAAAGTGCATCTTTTTGTGGATGTCCATGTTGAGGGCAAGAGCAGCCTTGATTCCGGCATCGACAACACCTTTATTGAGAACTGGCAGAACTCCTGGGAAGGACCAGTCAATCACGTTAGTGTTGGCATTTTGGTCATTTCCGAAGTGGGCAGAAGTAGGTGAGAAGATTTTTGAATTGGTGTTGAGCTCTACGTGGACTTCAAGTCCAATGACTGTTTCAAAGTTCATTAGTTGTCACCTCCAAAAATCACGGGTTGTTGTTTGTGGTAGTCTGTTGTCGCCTCAAAAGCAGCAGCAACTTGGTAAATGGTTTCCTCAGAGTACTTAGGACCGATCAATTGGAGACCGACAGGTAGACCTTGAGAGAAACCAGCAGGAATGGAAATTCCAGGCAGTCCTGCCAAGTTTACAGGTATGGTCAAGAGGTCAGCCAAGTACATAGCAACTGGGTCGTGGTTGAGAGAATCCAAGTCATAGGCAACGCTTGGTGCAGTTGGACCCAAAATCAAGTCGTAATCCGCAAAGACTTTTTCGAAATCTTGGATGATGAGGGTACGAACCTGTCCAGCTTTCTTGTAGTAAGCATCATAGTAACCTGATGAAAGACTGAAAGTACCTAGCATGATACGGCGTTTCACCTCTTCACCGAAACCTTGGCTACGGCTGTTTACATAGATTTCATCAAGGTTTGTCGCATCCTCTGCACGATAGCCGTAACGGATACTGTCAAAGCGTTGCAAGTTTGATGAAGCTTCTGATGAAGCGATGATGTAGTAAACGGCAACACCGTATTTAGAGTGAGGAAGGCTCACTTCTTCGACGATAGCACCCAGTTTTTCAAAGTGTTTGGCAGCATTAAGAATGGTTTCCTTAACCTCTGGGTCAATCCCTTCGCCAAGATATTCTTTAGGTAAAGCAATTTTCATGCCCTTGATGTCTTGACCGATTTTTGAAGTAAAGTCGGCGATGCGGACAGGAGCAGAAGTGGAATCTTTAGCATCTTCGCTAGCAATAGCGTTGAGCAAGAGGGCATTTTCCTTAACAGTAGGAGCAAAAGGCCCGATTTGGTCTAATGAGCTACCAAAGGCAATGAGACCGAAACGAGAAACCGTTCCGTAGGTTGGTTTAAGACCAACAATCCCGTTGAAGGCAGCAGGTTGGCGGATGGAACCACCGGTATCAGAACCAAGTGACAAGCGAACTTGGCCTGAAGCTACAGCTACAGCGGAACCACTAGACGAGCCACCAGGAACCTTGCTGTGGTCCCAAGCATTTTTAGTGGCACCATAGTAAGAAGTTTCACCTGAACCACCCATGGCAAATTCGTCCATGTTGGTTTTTCCAACGACAATCATACCTTTTGATTTAGCATTTGACACAGCTGTCGCATCAAAGATAGGCTCATAGTTGTAGAGCATTTTTGAAGCAGCAGTTGTGAGAATGCCGTCTGTAGAGATGTTATCCTTAACTGCAAGTGGAATTCCTGAAAGGACGTTATCAGCGTCGATTCCAGCTTCATCAATAGCTTTAGCTTGAGCAAGGGCTTGCTCCTCAGCGATGGTAACAAAGGCATTGATAGCTGTTTCGCGAGACTTGATGTCTTCAAGCGTTGCTTGTGTCAATTCAGTTGCTGAAATTTCCTTAGAGACAAGGAGATTATGCAAGTCTTCAATGGTTTTATTGTTGAAAGTCATTAGGCATCTCCTCCATCGTCTAGGATAGCTGGCACCTTGATATAGTAGTTATCTTTTTCAGGCACATTTTTAAACAAGCGATCACGGTCTGTTCCTTCTTCGGCCACATCAGGGCGGAGTACGGTCTTACGGTCAGCCGTAGTTGTAGTTGGTGCGACACCAATTGTGTCAACTTCGCCCAGCAATTCAACCATGTCAACAATCTTAGACAAGGTAGTCGCAAAGGCAGCAGTTTCTTCTTCAGAGAATCTTAATTTTGAAAGATTGGCAACGTGTGTTACCTCTTCTTGCGTAATTTTCATCTTGCATCCTTTCGTGAAATGATGATTTTTAGTCTGTTCTATTTTACCATATTTTCCTATAAATAAGGGAGGTAAAGCTGAAAAAAGACAGGTATAGGATGGAGAACGGATTTTGATGACGATTTATTTGAAAAGCGGATTTCAAAGGGGAAAATATATGGTACAATAGTTTAACAGAGAAGTGAAGACGGTGGTTACAAAATCGAAAGGATGGTGATGCTTATGTGCAGAACCTGTAAAATCTTATACTCAATGAAAATCAAAGAGCAAACTAGGAAGCTAGCCGCAGACTGTACTTGAGTACGGCAAGGCGAAGCTGACGCAGTTTGAATTTGATTTTCGAAGAGTATTTAGTAGAAAGTAGTAACCAGATTTGCCTCCCCTTTGAGGTTTTGACACTCATGTTTGTAGCTGGTAACTTTGTTATCACGCTCCTGAAGTTCATCCTTGAATTGGTAAAAGAGACAAAAAAATAGCCGTCCTAACTTTGGCGAGTTAACGAGCTATTTTTTAGTTATGTAACTACAGCCACCGTCTTAAACGGCTCTGTGGGGTGTTGTTGACGCAACACCTTTTTCTATATTCATTGTAACATTTATTTTAAAAATTGCAAGTGGAATTGTTCTACTTTAGCAGTGTCTGATATAAAATAGAAATTGAAAAAAATGCTAAAATCCGATATAATGGAGTGTTGAAAGGAATGGTAAAATCCAATGTAAAAATCATTCTTAGTTATTGAAACAAGAAAAATAGAGAATCAAAGAAAGAGAACTTATGAATATTCAAGAAGAAATTAAGAAACGTCGTACCTTTGCCATCATCTCCCACCCGGACGCGGGGAAAACAACCATCACTGAGCAGTTGCTCTACTTCGGGGGCGAGATTCGTGAGGCTGGTACGGTTAAAGGTAAGAAAACAGGGACTTTTGCCAAGTCTGACTGGATGGATATCGAGAAGCAACGTGGGATTTCGGTGACATCATCTGTGATGCAATTTGACTATGATGGTAAGCGCGTGAACATCCTTGACACACCAGGGCACGAGGATTTTTCAGAAGATACCTATCGTACCTTGATGGCGGTGGATGCTGCGGTCATGGTCGTGGACTCTGCTAAGGGTATCGAGGCCCAAACTAAGAAATTGTTTGAGGTTGTCAAACACCGTGGCATTCCAGTCTTTACCTTTATGAATAAGCTAGACCGTGACGGACGTGAGCCACTGGACCTCTTGCAAGAGTTGGAAGAAGTCTTGGGTATTGCAAGTTATCCGATGAACTGGCCAATCGGTATGGGGAAAGCCTTTGAAGGCTTGTATGACCTCTATAACCAACGCTTGGAGCTCTATAAAGGGGATGAGCGTTTTGCCAGCCTAGAAGATGGGGACAAGCTTTTTGGTAGCAATCCTTTCTACGAGCAAGTCAAGGATGACATTGAACTTTTAAATGAAGCTGGGAATGAGTTTTCAGAGGAAGCAATCCTTGCTGGAGAATTGACACCGGTCTTCTTTGGTTCAGCTTTGACAAACTTTGGTGTGCAGACCTTCCTTGAAACTTTCCTTAAGTTTGCTCCAGAACCACATGGACACAAGAAAACAGACGGTGAAATTGTGGATCCTTACGACAAGGATTTCTCAGGATTTGTCTTTAAAATCCAAGCCAACATGGACCCTCGTCACCGTGACCGTATCGCCTTTGTCCGTATCGTATCAGGTGAATTTGAGCGTGGCATGAGTGTCAATCTGCCTCGTACTGGTAAGGGTGCCAAACTGTCTAATGTTACTCAGTTTATGGCGGAAAGTCGTGAGAATGTGACCAATGCCGTGGCAGGTGATATTATCGGGGTTTACGATACAGGTACTTATCAGGTTGGGGATACCTTGACGGTTGGGAAAAATAAATTTGAATTTGAACCACTGCCAACCTTTACACCTGAAATTTTCATGAAAGTATCTGCTAAGAATGTCATGAAGCAAAAATCCTTCCACAAGGGAATCGAGCAATTGGTGCAAGAAGGTGCCATTCAGCTTTATAAGAATTACCAAACAGGCGAGTACATGCTGGGAGCTGTAGGTCAACTCCAGTTTGAAGTTTTTAAACACCGTATGGAAGGCGAGTACAATGCAGAAGTTGTCATGAGTCCTATGGGTAAAAAGACAGTTCGTTGGATTAAGCCAGAGGACTTGGATGAACGCATGTCGTCAAGTCGAAATATCTTGGCCAAAGACCGCTTTGACCAACCAGTCTTTCTCTTTGAAAATGACTTTGCCCTCCGTTGGTTTGCGGACAAGTACCCAGACGTAGAGTTGGAGGAGAAGATGTAGATCGCCAAAGTTACTAGATTGTATAACAATCTAAGTAACTAACGCCAAGTTTCTATGGAACTTGGCTAGGCGCTCCACTAGTAAAGTTTACGAATATTGTCGATTCGTAAAACTTTACGTCGTAACTGGTAGGAAGTAGTCTAGCTAACTGCCTTACTAACTTGTCTTATTATAGCTCATGGATGTTATTTGTCCATGAGTTTTTTTGTTTTGATAAATAGAAATCAATTTATTTATGTTTTTTGCACTTTTAAGCACTAATATTGCACTTTTGTGTTGAAATATTGAATATAATGATTTAAATATTTATTTTCACATATACTAAATATTTTGTGAAACAAATTGAATAGTGGATGTGTAAAGAATTTTGAAATATATATCATATAAAAAATATATTAAAAATCTTGACAAGCGTTTGCATTTAAAGTATACTTTAAAGGTATGATTAAAATAGGGTGGATTGTCCACTTTTGGAATGTAACGAAAGGGTAAAGTATGTTTTTTAGACGTCAGAAAGGTGAGTATAGAGAAACGGACCGTGTGACGCGGTATAAGTTAATCAAATCAGGAAAACATTGGTTGCGCGCTTCGACCTCTCTTTTTGGTTTGTTCAAGGTCTTGCGTGGTGGTGTAGATACGACGCAAGTCATGACAGAAGTAGTAGAGGATAAAGTAAATTCTTCTATTACAGGTTTGGATATTATCAAGGGGATTGCTGCCACAGGGGCTGTTTTAGGTGGTGGTGTTGCTACTCAAACAAAAGTGTTTGCAAATGAAACAGTGGCCGTGGAAAAAACACTGGAAAATCCAGATCTTTTGGTTACAAATGATACAGTAGTTTTGGGTACAACATCTCTAAGTAACTCGGAAAATTCTTCTAGCTTGTCTACTTCTATGAGTGAAAGCACTTCGATTTCAGAATCAGCTTCTACTAGCACCTCAGCTAGTACTTCAGCCAGCACCTCTGCAAGTGCTTCCGCTAGTACGTCAGCTAGTGCCTCAGTTAGTACATCATCTTCAGCTAGCACTAGCGCTTCAGATTCTGCTAGTACGTCAATTAGTTTGAGTCGATCTGCTAGCCAAACAAGTAGCGTGTCAGCATCTGTAGGAGCTTCTTCAGAAAAAACTATATCTGAAATTCAAGATGAGAAGAAAGCATCGACTCAAAATGAATCAAAGGTTGACAAGATTGATTCATCAATTTTGAAGCCTGCTGCTATTGAGTCAAACGCTGTTAAAACGAATTCAGATACAACAAGTTTAGTGGGAGCGACAGCTGCAACGTTGTCATCTGTAGAAACTTCTGTAAAGAAAAATGAAGAAAATCGTAAGAAGTTAACCAAGCTTTCAGCTGAAATGGGTGAATACTTAGCGAAAGCTGTTGGCTTACCAAATACTGATTCTGCAATTACTAAGGTAAATGCAGCAGTGACAGCGATTGAAAAAGCTTTGGCAGATCCAACGAGTGACTGGACAGAGGTGGTGAAAAAAGCTACCTTGGCTCGTAATTCTATTGTCAATGCTGTTTTAAGAGCGCAATCAGGTGCGCGTGATGCCCGTAATGGTCAAGCCATGTTGCGTGATGCTTCCCTTCGTGCAAGTTGGGCTCCTTCTCAAAATGATAGCCGTATGACAGTAAGTAGCCCAGGCGCTACTTTTGATAAAGCTACTGGTATCGCGACGTACACTATGAATGTTCAGGCTAATAGTGCTTTGAGCAATGTAGGTGTTAAGATAAATGTTGGCCGAGGTGGTCATGTCCAAAGTGCAACATTTAATGACAATCAGATGACTCCAACCTTTACTCAGGGTTCTGAAATTGTTTATAATTACAGACATGGACAAAATAGAAACTTAAACGGTACGATTGTAGTTAAAGTTAAATACGATAACAATGTGCCGACTGCGACTGCAGATATGCAGGTGCAGGTCAGCTCGGCACCTATTGGGCAAAATACTCAAGGGAATGCTTCTACAGTTCAATCGGCAAGTGTTCCAACAGGGTATACTGCATCAAAACCGACACCTGCACCTTCTGTAAATAAATCAGGTCCAATTATCCAGAATAATAATGGAACTCATTTCGATGTTTATAATGATGATTATTTCGTTCATAATCTTCCTATTTTAAAAAATGGAGCTAGTATCCGCCAATACGGAATTATCAAGCAGGATGCCATTCCTGGAGTCACTTATGGCGGACAATTGATGGGTCAAGAAATAAATCGACCTAATCCGAGATATAATCCTTACGTTGCTAGTACTGGAAGCCCATGGTTAAATCAAAAAGAGGAAATTAAAAATATTGGAACGGGTATATCGGGTACTGTAGGTAACGGTGAGGCATCCGCTGAAGTAGGAAAAACCTATAGCTATAGTATTGGTGCACTAGATTGGGGGAATAAATCATCTCAGACTACTCTTACCTACACCATCAAAGGTTTCAACGAACGTCATGATGTTCAAAGTGGGAATACTGTCTTAGTTAAGGATTTGGAGCATCTAACACAGCAAGAAATTGCAGAAGTTTATAATAATTTCATTAATAATGAAGCCAATAAACGAGATTTATTAACTAATCAAGACCTTACTAAAGATGCATCAAAAGCAAAAGTAACTTCGGACGCAAATGGGACCGTTTTAACCTTCCCGGGAACGAGAGCTAAGATTGAAGTTTCGG
The DNA here is from genome assembly GCA_000385835.1 of Streptococcus mitis 13/39. GTDB lineage: Bacteria > Bacillota > Bacilli > Lactobacillales > Streptococcaceae > Streptococcus > Streptococcus mitis_AI. Next base: position 9,817 of record AQTU01000041.1, read on the forward strand.
CAAATGGTACGATCACAGTGACCTATCGTGATGGAACTACAAGTACTATCAATGCTAATTTAGAGAAATATAATCCGATTGCTAAAGTCCCTAAAGTCTATACCTATATTGGTGAGCAGGATGATAAATTAGCGGATGCAAGGAATTTTATCCAACGTGCAAATGGTGAAGAATTCCCTGCTGGAACAAGAATTACTTGGAAACAAGGAGCAGGGATTACTAATGCTGGAACAGGTTCTAAACAAGCTATTGCCCATATTGACTATCCTAATGGCGGAAGCGAAGATGTTACTGTAGATTATGAAGTTCTTGCGACAATTAAACCTAAAGGTCCAGTAAATGATATTCAAGGAACGCAACCTCATAATGGAACAGATTGGGATAATTATGTTGTTAAACAAGGATCAAGTGATTACCCAAGTGGTTCAAGTAAAACTTGGAGTAAAAATGGTCGAGTAGTTTCTAGCTCGCCTATCAATACAATTGAGACAGGAAGAAATACCTACAAACTGACCCTTACTTATCCTGTAGGTCGTATGGGGGAAAATGACTCTAAAAAACTAAGTAATACAGTTAATGTTGACCATGATGTCTATAAGTTTGAATCAAATAGTTCTTATACTTTCACACAGAATAAAACAGATGATCCAGATTATAAACAAGTTGTAGCAAATCCTAACGAAGCCGTTACAAAAGTATCGGGAAGCCCAAATCTTAACACGACAAACACTAATTACAAATGGGTTGATGGTGCTCCGTCACTCACTGAGGTAGGGACCTTTACTAAGGAAGTAGAAGTAGAATTGCCTGCTGATTCTACAGGTGTACGTGTCAAACAGAAAGTTCCAGTTACGGTTAAAGTAAATCCACAAGCCCCTGTTATTTCAGATGAATCAACAAATGAGAAGGGTGGCTTGCCAAATCGTTCGATTGTTGTAACGAATGTGACACCTGGAGCTCTTGTAACCTTGACTTTAGCAGGCTATACGTTCGAGAAGAAAGCCAAGGACAACGAATCAAGCGTTACCTTTGGACCTGCTGATCTGAAAAAAGCATACGACGGCAATAACGGTCTTCTTCCGACAGGTGATGTAACGGTTAAACAAGAGAAAGTTGTAAGGACTCCTGCTGGAGGAACAGAGACCCTTACTTCTGACCCAACTACTAAGACCATTACTAAAGAAAATGTAGCTCCAACTGTTAATTATACTATTAAGGTTAATGGTAAAGTACCGGAAAAAGATAGCGCAGGACGTTATAAATTCTATGCGGGAGATAAGATCGAAGTAACCTTTACTGGTAAAGATAACAGTGGTAAACTTGCCTCGTTGAAAATGCGTGGAAACGGCAAGGATTTAACTGATTTCTTTGAAGGTAAAGCTGAATGGGGTAGTGGTAATATTTCAAATATTACAACTACGACAAGTGATGATCGTACGACTGTTACTGTGACAGCTACTGCAAATAGTAATCTTACTTATAAAGATACTAATAGATGGTCTCGTCAGGTTGAGGCTATTGACCCGAGTGGAAACACTACTTCTGAAAACTTTGGAATCCAGCAGGATAAATTGGAAAACTTATTCAAGAAACCGGTAATTGCTGTTACTGAGGTGAAGAATAAAAATAATTTAACTGAGGCTGATAAAGAAAAAGTTAGAGAAGAAATTAGAAAAGCTCATGATAAGGTGGTTGCAAAAGGCCGCGACCGTATTTCAAGTATTGATGTGAGCGCTAATGGTGTTGCGACAGTTTATTATAAAGATAATGCGAAGGTGACATCTGGAACGCAGCCATATACACCGACTGTCTATAATCCGGATGAAACAGTTTCTGATAGAGTATATAGATCTGAATCAGCCTCCGCGTCAACGAGCGCATCAGCCTCCGCATCAACGAGCGCAAGCCAAAGTGCTTCAACGAGCGCATCTAAGTCTGCATCGACAAGCGCAAGCCAAAGTGCTTCAACAAGTGCGTCTAAGTCCGCATCGACAAGCGCTTCAGCTTCAGCGTCAACAAGTGCATCAGCATCAGCAAGCACAAGCGCGTCGGCTTCAGCATCGACAAG
>AQTU01000042.1:0-11506 GCA_000385835.1 Streptococcus mitis 13/39
TCATTGAGGTTGATGAGGATGGGGAAGGTTGCTTTGTAGGATTTCTCCTGAACAGCACCTTCTGCTGATTCACGGCTGATTCTTCGGTCGCAGAAGCCAAGCTGTACTTAGTGATTTCTCCTGTTCGCATATTTTCAAGGATAAAACCAAGATTACTCTCATCCGCATTGGCCGACGTCACACCTGTATAGAGGTAGATGTCATTGCCGATAGATAAGTAATTATAGCCCTTGGTAGTCTGGGTCACGTTTTTCTTGGAAATCATGGCATTCCAGAAACCGTCCTTGTACTTGCCATTGTAGTTGATTTGCTCGATAGTTTCCTCAGCTGGATAAACCCTGTCCACCCATTCTGGAACATCTGACAAGCTGTATTCCTTAGTTTCTCCATTTGTAGCATCCAAGATAATGACTGAAACAGGACGAGGAACTGCTAAGCCAAATTGCTTTTGGTAAACCGTTGCTACATAGAAAGGATTTCCCTCATCGTCCACCTCAAATGATGGAGTCTTGAAAATCTTGGTTGGGTACTTAAAGCGCAGGTGACGTTTGACATCACGGTTAAAATACTCCGAGTCAGAATACTTGATTGGTGTCTTCAAGTCCACCAAATCGGCATTTCCTGTTACCATGTCCACCTTGATATATTCGCCAATTCCCTTGGCTTGATTGTTAAACCACTTGATAGGATCTGCGTATTCTAGTGGTGTAACCCGATAAGGCTTCCCATCAATCGTCAATTGGGTATAGGTATCTGCCGCTACATACTGCGATACCTTATCTGTTAGGGAACCCAAGTAGCGGTCCCCAATTTTTTCAGCAGTGCTTCTATCTAGGATAGGAACTTTACTAGTATCAGTCTTAGGAAATTCAGTAAACTCTTTTTCAGTAACCGAGACTACATTGGCATAATTCTTAGCCTGAAAAATGCTAGAAGTCACCAAGGAAACCAAGGCTGCTAAGAGAAGAATTCCTCCAATAGAAGCTAAAAGGATTTTCCCTAACCGATTGATTTTGAAACCCTCAAGATTTAAGGCAGCTTCCGCCTTGCCGTGGCGCACATGAACCGTTTTGACAAGGTTTATCCCCTTTCCAAAGCCAAATAAGACTGCTACAACCAGCAAATGCCCACAGAGGAAAAAGATAAATTCCCAGCTGGTCAGGTTAAGAGGCGGTAAAAAGATATACCAGGTCGTTGCGATAAAAATAAGTTCAAAGACTATTCGTTTCATTTGCTTTCCTCCTAAATGATTCGTCCTTCCAAGTGATCTAGTTCATGCTGGCAAATCTGGCTGGGAAGCCTGTCAAGGTAATGGTCTGTTCCTGCCACTTGCTATCACGATAGGTAACCCTTATGGTTTCATAACGCTTAGTAGGTCTCACACCTGTCAAGGACAAACAGCCTTCTTCTGTCTCATAAGCTCCTTCAGAGGACAGGAGCACTGGATTAAACATGACCACAGGAACCAAACCAAGATTAAAGATAATCACGCGCTTCTGCACCCCAATCATATTGGCAGCCAGACCAACACAGGTCTCACGATTTGCTAAAAGAGTATCCTGCAAATCTCTGGCAAGATACAGATCATCCTGACTTGCCGGCTGAGATACCTGAGATAAAAACAAAATATCCTTCACAATTTTCTTTTCCACTTCCTCACACTCCTCTTGTTTTTTACTATATTATAGCAATTATAGCACAAAAGACGGCAACTGCAAGCCCTTTCCCTCAACTGTAGCAAAAAGCCATCCGAAGATGACTTTTTCTTTTTAAATCGCATTCTTGTCAAAGCCAAGTTTGCGTTGGATAAATTTAACGATTTCGACAATAATAATCATTGAGAAGCTTCCGCCTATAACGATTCCCCATTGTGACAAGTCTAGTTTGGTTACGTGGAAGATTCCTTCAAGCGGTTCTACGACGATTGTTGCCATGAGAAGGATGAAGGATACCAAGATGGACCAGTTGAAGGTCTTAGACTTGAATGGGCCAACTGTCAAGATGGATTGGTAAACAGACTTGACATTATAGGCATGGAAGAGCTGAATCAAACCAAGGGTTGCAAAGGCCATAGTAAGGGCATCCGCATGAATGGCATGATTGTCACCCACATGTACTGGATAAGCAATCGCAAGGCCATAAACACTCATAACAATAGCTGCTTGGAGTACACCTTGATAGATGATAGAACTCAAAACACCACCTGAGAAGAAGCTTGCCTTGCGTCCACGTGGTTTATGGTTCATGACACCAGGCTCAGCAGGTTCAACACCAAGAGCGATAGCTGGGAAGGTATCTGTTACCAAGTTAATCCACAAAAGATGAACTGGTTGCAAGACATCCCAACCAAACAAGGTTGATAGGAAGATGGTCAATACTTCAGCAGTGTTGGCAGAAAGTAGATACTGAATAGTCTTTTGAATGTTTGAGAAGACCTTACGTCCTTCTTCAACTGCAACGATAATAGTTGCAAAGTTATCATCTGCAAGGATCATGTCAGATGCACCCTTAGAAACCTCTGTACCAGTGATTCCCATACCGATACCGATATCGGCTGTTTTCAGAGCTGGCGCATCATTGACACCATCACCTGTCATGGCAACGACTTTACCTTGTTTTTGCCAAGCCTTGACGATACGAACCTTGTGTTCTGGAGACACACGGGCATAAACAGAATATTGACCAACTACTTTTTCAAAGTCTTCATCTGACAGTTCGTTGAGCTCAGCACCAGTTAAAACGTGGCCTTCTGTATCATTTGCATCAATAATTCCCAAACGTTTGGCAATAGCTTCTGCAGTATCTTGGTGATCACCTGTAATCATGATTGGACGGATTCCAGCTTCCTTGGCTACACGAACAGCCTCAGCTGCCTCAGGACGTTCAGGGTCAATCATCCCAATCAAACCAGTAAAGATTAAATCATTTTCAAGCTCTTCAGAAGTGAGGTTTTCTGGAATGCTGTCAATAATCTTATAAGCACCAGCAAGGACACGCAAGGCTTGGTGAGCCATTTCAGAGTTGTTTGTGTGAATGAGGTTTGTAACCTTTTCGTCAATCGGAGCAATATCCCCAGCCTTATCACGAAGAACACAACGTTTCAAGAGTTGGTCTGGCGCACCTTTAACAGCTACGAGGAAGCGTCCATCTGCAAGTGGATGAACTGTTGACATGAGCTTACGTTCAGAATCAAATGGCAACTCAGCCACACGAGGATATTTCCCTAAAAATCCTTTGACATCGTAGCCCTTGTCCAAAGCATACTGGATAAAGGCTGTTTCGGTTGGGTCACCAATCAGGTTGCCTTCAACATCAATTTTCGTATCATTGGCCAAGACAACTGAACGAAGAAGGGGCATTTCAAGACCTAGTTCAATGTCATCAGCTGAGTCATGTAGGACTGCATCGTAGAAGACTTTTTCAACTGTCATCTTGTTCATAGTCAGCGTACCAGTCTTATCAGAAGCGATGATTTCTGTTGAACCAAGTGTTTCTACTGCTGGCAACTTACGAACGATAGAGTTTCGTTTGGCCAAAACTTGAGTACCAAGGGCAAGAACGATAGTCACGATAGCAGGAAGCCCTTCTGGAATGGCTGCAACGGCAAGCGCAACAGAGGTCATCAACTCACCGAGTGGATTTTTACCTTGAATGAAAACACCAACTACAAAAGTAACAAGTGCAATAACCAAGATAGCATAGGTCAAGACCTTAGAAAGGTTATTCAAGTTTTGTTTGAGGGGTGTATCCGTCTCATCCGCATCTTGGAGCATGCCAGCGATATGACCGACTTCAGTATACATCCCTGTATTGACAACAACACCCATACCGCGACCATAGGTTACGTTAGAGTTTTGGAAGGCCATGTTGACACGGTCACCAATACCAGCATCTGCAGCAAGTTCAACTGTCAAGTCTTTTTCGACTGGCACAGACTCACCTGTAAGAGCTGCTTCTTCTATTTTAAGAGAGTTGGCTTCTAGCAAACGTAGGTCTGCTGGCACCACGTCACCTGCTTCGAGGGCAACGATATCTCCAGGAACCAATTCTTTAGAATCAATCTCAGCCATATGCCCATCACGAAGAACTCGGGCAGCTGGACTAGACATGGATTTGAGGGCTTCGATAGCTTCTTCTGCTTTTCCTTCTTGGTAAACACCAAAGGCAGCGTTGATGATAACCACGGCTAGGATGATAATGGCATCTGCGATATCTTCCCCACCAGAAGTCACAACTGACAAAATAGCTGCCGCAACTAGGATGATAATCATCAAATCCTTAAATTGCTCGATGAATTTGACCAGGATTGATCGTTTCTCGCCTTCTTCGAGTTCATTGTGGCCAAATTCTGCAAGGCGCTTTTCTGCCTCACTTGATGACAAGCCTTGCTCGGTCGCATCCACAGCCTGCAAGACCTCTTCAGGACTCTGAGTGTAAAACGCTTGGCGTTTTTGTTCTTTTGACATGTGTCTCCTCCTTGACATTGTGTGCAAAACAGACTCTCTTTTCCCTCATCGTATCTTTTCACGACAAACAAAAAGAGACCTGTTAATCATAACAAGTCTCGCTGTTTAAGATAGTGCCGGAAAGCATACTTTTCAGTATAAAATTCGGAATGACGACACTATCACAGGTTTCTGCCAGCTACTCCCTTGAGTAGTACTATTATACCAAATTTTGAAAAGTTTTCAAAGAGTAAAAACTGCCTTATTTGAATTTTCCCTTGAAAACCAGTATAATGGTAGAATGCTATGTGACTAGAAAGGAAGTTGAATGAAGCAATCTATCTCAAATCTCAAGTTAGCTGAGCGTGGGGCCATTATCAGCATTTCTACCTACCTGCTCTTGTCTGCAGCGAAATTAGCAACTGGGCAACTCCTCCATTCATCCAGTTTGGTGGCCGATGGTTTCAACAACGTGTCGGACATCATTGGAAATGTGGCCCTCTTGATTGGAATCCGGATGGCACGCCAGCCTGCTGACCGAGACCACCGTTTTGGTCACTGGAAGATTGAAGATTTGGCTAGTTTAGTCACTTCCATCATCATGTTCTATGTTGGCTTTGATGTTCTAAGGGATACCATTCAGAAGATTCTCAGTCGTGAAGAAACGGTCATTGACCCTCTGGGTGCAACTCTAGGAATTATGTCTGCAGCGATTATGTTTGTGGTCTATCTCTACAATACTCGCCTCAGTAAGAAATCCAACTCCAAGGCACTCAAGGCTGCCGCCCAGGACAATCTGTCTGATTCTATTACCTCACTTGGTACTACCATTGCCATCCTAGCCAGCAGTTTCAATTATCCCATTGTGGATAAACTGGTTGCCATTATCATCACTTTCTTTATCTTGAAGACTGCCTATGATATCTTTATCGAGTCTTCCTTTAGCCTTTCCGATGGTTTTGACGACCGCCTGCTTGAGGACTATCAAAAGGCCATTATGGAAATTCCCAAAATTAGCAAGGTTAAATCTCAAAGAGGTCGCACCTACGGTAGCAACATTTACCTTGATATTACGCTAGAAATGAATCCTGACTTGTCTGTTTTTGAGAGTCATGAAATCGCGGATCAGGTCGAGTCTATGCTGGAAGAACGTTTTGGAGTTTTTGATACCGATGTCCATATTGAGCCAGCGCCTATCCCTGAGGATGAAGTTTTAGACAATGTCTATAAAAAATTGCTTATGCGCGAACAATTGATTGACCAAGGAAATCAACTGGAAGAACTTTTGTCTGATGATTTTGTCTATATTCGTCAGGATGGAGAGCAGATGGATAAAGAGGCTTATAAAGCTGAAAAAGACTTGAATTCTGCTATCAAGGACATCCAAATCACTTCTATCAGTCAGAAAACAAAACTCATCTGCTATGAGTTAGATGGTATCGTCCATACCAGTATCTGGCGTCGCCACGAAACTTGGCAAAATATCTTTCATCAAGAAACCAAAAAAGAATAGAGAAATCCTGTCATGAGACGGGATTTTTCTATTCTTCTAGTTATCAAAGTCACTGAGATACTCATAGCGTTCGTATTTTTCAAGAAGTGCTTCGTTTTTCTCATCTAGTTCTTTCTGAAGAGTAGCCAGTTTGCCAAAGTCAGAGCCGTTGGCCTGCATTTCCTCTTCAATAGCAGCGATACGGTTTTCCAAGGCTTCAATATCACCTTCAATACTTGCCCACTCCTGCTTTTCTTGGTAGGTCATGCGTTTCTTGTCTTCTCGAACCTTGACGACTTTTTCCTTTTCGGCTTTTTGCACTTGATTGGCCATCTCTGTTTCAAAGACTTTTTCATCAAGGTAGTCGGTATAATGACCAAAGAATGGACGAATCTTGCCATCTTCAAAAGCCAGAATCTTGGTCGCTACCTTATCCAAGAAATAGCGGTCGTGACTAACAGTCAAAACTGGACCAGCAAAGCCTTGCAAGAAATTCTCCAAAACTGTCAAGGTCGCAATATCTAGATCATTTGTCGGTTCGTCCAAGAGAAGAACATTTGGTTTTTCCAAGAGAAGTTTGAGGAGATAAAGACGTTTTTTCTCTCCCCCAGACAATTTCTCAATCAAGGTTCCATGCGTCGAACGTGGGAAAAGAAACTGCTCCAGCAGCTCTGCAATAGAAGTCGTAGAACCACCGCTGGTCTTGACCTCTTCTGCCACTTCCTGCAAGTAATTGATCACTCGCTTGCTTTCATCCAAACCCTCAATTTGCTGAGAGAAATAGGCGATACGAACAGTTTCCCCAATCACAACTTGTCCTGCTGTCGGCTCAAGAATGCCTGCAATCAAGTTAAGGAGAGTTGATTTCCCAACACCGTTGTCCCCAACAATTCCAATACGATCTTTAGCCTGCACCAAGAGATTAAAATCTTGCAAAATTATCTTGTCATCATAAGCAAAGCAAACATCCTGAAACTCGATGACTTTCTTCCCAATCCGACTGGTTTCAAAGTTCATGGTCAAGTCTGTCTCAGCACTACTGCCTGAAACTTCCTTTTTCAAGTCATGGAAACGATTGATACGAGCCTGCTGCTTGGTCGCACGCGCCTGCGGTTGTCTGCGCATCCAAACCAATTCTTGTTTGTAGAGTTGTTCTTTTTTATGAAGAAGAGCCGCGTCGCGCTCATCCTGTTCCGCCTTGAGGCGAACATAGTCCTGATAATTTCCCTGGTACTCGGTCAATCCAGCTCGATCCAACTCGAAAATCCGTGTTGACAGTGCATCTAAGAAATAGCGATCGTGGGTGATAAAAAGGACGGTCTTCTTAGAATTTTTCAAAAAGAGGGTCAGCCACTCAATAGTCGCAATATCCAGATGGTTGGTCGGCTCATCCAAAAGCAAAAGGTCGTGATTACCAAGTAAGACTTGCGCCAACTGGACCCGTCTTCTTAGACCACCTGACAATTCTCCCACTGGAGTAGATAAGTTCTGAATACCCAGCTTGCTGAGAACGGTCTTGACCTGACTCTCAATTTCCCAAGCTTGGAGAGAGTCCATTTCTGCCATGACCCGTTCCAAACGCGCCTGCTTGTCCTCACTGTAGTTGAGCATGATCAACTCATACTCACGAATGAGCTGGATTTCCTTGAGGTCGCTGGATAGGACCGTATCCAAGACCGTCTTGCTATCATCAAAATCAGGATCCTGGGTCAAGTAACCAATCTGGTAATCATTCTTAGCTGAAAAGGGACTGACATCCCCATCAAAGCCAGAAACACCAGAAAGAACATCTAAAAGGGTGGTCTTCCCTGTTCCATTGACACCAATCAAACCAATTCTGTCTAGGTCATGGATGATAAAGGAAATATCCTTAAAAACGGTCTTGTCACCGACGGATTTACTTAGTTTTTCAACGATAAAATCACTCATTTTTTCTCCCTCAAGTAAGCATGGATGGCTTGTCGGTCATTTTCCAATGTTCCATCGACAATGGCATATTCAATCTCTGTTAAAATCTCTCCCAAGTCTGGTCCCGGATGATAACCATATTCCTTGATCAAAATACCACCGTTGATTTGGATTTCTTTCTTATCATGAATGGTCAAACTCTGGTAGGTTTCTGTGATGGCTTGTGGGTTGACTTCTTTTCCTTGAGCCTGACGAAGATTTTCAGCCTGTAAAAGTAAATCCAAGTCAAAGCGATAACAATCGCGCTTGCTCAATTCTCCCTTTTCACGCAAGGCCAAAATAGTCAGCAAATCTTGTACCTGCTTGGCAAACTGGCGTGAGGTCTTCCATGCCTTCAAAAATGGCTGCGCATTTTCAATCTCCAAAGCCCACAGTAAAGCTGCCCAGGCTTGCTCTGAAGATTCAAAGGTGAAATCAGTCTCCAAATCAAACAGTCTGTTAAGCTTGTCCTGGCTAGCTGCCATATCAGGGAGATAGTCATAAGCTTGACTCTCAATCATGGAAGCCAAGCCTCTTCTCCAAAATGGAGCCAGCAAGAGTTTATCAAACTCAACAAAAGTACGCTCCACAGAAATTTTCTCCAAAAGTGGCGTCAAGGTCTTCATAGCTTTAAACGTTTCTGGCTCAAGTTCGAAGCCAAGACTGGCCTGAAAACGAAAACCACGCATAATCCGCAAAGCATCTTCGTTGAAACGCTCACTTGCCACTCCAACTGCTCGTAAGACTTGCTTTTTCAAATCTTCTAAACCATGAAACAAGTCAATGATTTCTCCTGTCTCGTCCAAGGCAAAGGCATTGACTGTAAAATCACGGCGCTTGAGGTCTTCTTCTAGCGAGCGAACAAAGGAAACCGCACTGGGTCTACGATAGTCCACATAGACATCCTCTGTCCGAAAGGTGGTTACCTCATACTCCTCATCCCCATCTAAGACCAAGACAGTTCCATGCTCGATTCCGATATCGGCTGTTCGCGGAAAAATCTGCTTGGTTTCTTCTGGATAGGAAGACGTCGCAATATCCACATCATGGATGGGACGATTGAGGAGGGCATCTCGAACAGAACCCCCAACAAAATAGGCTTCAAAGCCTGCTTCTTTAATTTTTTCTAATACTGGTAAAGCCTTCTGAAATTCAGAAGGCATTTGCGTTAATCTCATAATAAGTGTTCTAATCCATAGACAAGCTCATGACGCTTGACAACTTCTTTAATTCCCAAATTCACCCCTGTCATGAAGGAGCTACGATCATAGGAGTCATGACGGAGGGTCAATCCTTCTCCCTGATTGCCAAAGATGACTTCCTGATGGGCTACTAAGCCTGGCAAACGTACTGAGTGGATCCGCATGCCATCAAAGTCAGCACCACGAGCTCCTGCAATGAGTTCTTCCTCATCTGCTGCACCTTGCTGGATTGACTCTCGAACTTCTGCCATCAATTCAGCTGTTTTAATAGCTGTTCCACTCGGTGCATCCTTTTTCTTGTCATGATGGAGCTCGATAATCTCCACATTTGGGAAATATTTGGCAGCCTGCGTCGCAAATTGCATGAGTAAAACAGCACCTAAGGCAAAATTAGGAGCGATCAAGCCACCCAAATTTTGTTCACGAGAAAATGCTTTTAGCTCTGCAATTTCTTCACTAGTAAAGCCTGTCGTTCCAACTACTGGAGCAAAGCCATTTTCAAGAGCAAAACGTGTATTTTCGTAGGCAACAGTTGGAGTAGTAAAATCTACCCAGACATCCGCTTTAAAGCCTGCTAAATCAGCCTTATCCTTGAAAATAGGAATACCCTGCCATTCTGATTCAGACTCAAAGGGATCCAAAACTGCTACCAAGTCCAAGTCTGGATCAGCCAAGACCATCTGACAAGCAGCCTGGCCCATCTTTCCCTTAAAACCAGCAATAATTACTCGAATACTCATCTCTACTCCTGTCTAAGATACAAAGCCTGCAAGAACACAAAGTGAAAATAGGAGTTCTGATCAAGGAGTAAATACTCTTTGGAAGAACTATCTTTTTCACATAGGGTTCCAGGCGTGTTCAATTATCAAGATACAAAGGAACTTAGCTGCCCATGAAAAATAGAGAATGGCGCTGACTTTCCATGAAAGGCAAGACAGGCATCTTTTTTCAAGAGGCAGGTAGTCCGTGTTCAATTGCTATTTCTTAACTAGCCTAGAAGCGCAAACTAAATTACTGGAATATAACCTAGAGCAATGCTTCCTGCTCCTAGGTGTGTCCCAATGACACTACCAAATGTAGCAAGTGAAACATCCGTACCTACTTCAGATTCAAGTAAGTGCTGACGCAATTCCTCAGCCTTTTCAGGGGCATTTCCGTGAATGACAATGATACGGTATTGGCCTGAAACTGTGGCTTCCTTGATAATCTCAATTAAGCGCTTAGTTGCTTTCTTTTCAGTACGAACTTTTTCGTAAACTTCAATCACACCTTGGTCATTGAAATAGAGGATTGGCTTAATGCTTAGCAGATTGCCCAAAATCGCAGCTCCATTTGAAAGGCGTCCCCCTTTCACCAAGTGGTCCAAGTCATCCACCATGATGAAAGCAGATGTGTGACTAATTTGAATAGCTAGCTTATCCTGAATAATGGCAAAGTCATCACCCTGATCTCGCCAGTTAAAGACACTTTCAACCATGATACCCAGAGGAGCACTTGTAATCAAAGTGTCTGGGAAGGCAATGGTTAAGCCCTCATAATCATCGACCATGTACTGGATATTTTGGTAAAAACCTGAAATTCCAGAAGATAGGAAAAGCCCCAAAGCATGGGTATAGCCTTGTTCTTTAAGCGAAGTTAGAATCTCATCTAACTTTGCAATACTTGGTTGACTGGTCTTAGGCAATTCAGAAGCCTGAGCCATTTTTTGGTAAAATTCCTCAGCAGTCAGATTAATACCTTCGACATACTCCTCACCATCAATATTGACAGGAATATCCAAGACATACAAATCTTCTCTTTGCAAGGTCTCTGCACTGAGATAGGCAGAAGAATCTGTGATAACAGCTAATTTCATATTAGAACTCCAAATTGATTCCTGGTAAGTCTAATGCAATTTCAGTTACTTCGTAAGTCAAACGGTTGAGCATGTTCAAACATGGACGAGCCAAGGTTTCCACTTCTTCTTGGTTCAATTCACTTGGTTCGTTAACAATACGGCCATCGATATGGTTCACCTGTGAAATGGTTCCACTGATGACAAATTTATCAAATACAATCATAAAACTCAAGACAACAATCAAGGAAGTCACTTGATTTTCTTGGTCATGTTGAATTAATTGGAAATTCACATCCACCTTAGTTTCAGGAGCTCCATTTTCATTTTCCCATTCAAAATTACGCGCATCAAAATGATACTGACTAACAAATTCTTGTTCACGTTTAAGATTCATGTCTTTCTCCCTTGGCTACAATATTATAAGCTATTGTACCATAATTTTTTATTTTCATCTAGTTTTCTAGGATTTAGTCAATCCCAATTTCAGCTCGAACTACGTCTGCGATGGTATCAACATAGTAGTCTACTTCTTCTGTTGTAGGCGCTTCTGCCATGACACGCAAGAGGGGCTCTGTTCCACTTG
>AQTU01000043.1:0-11210 GCA_000385835.1 Streptococcus mitis 13/39
TCCGCCTCTTGAAGACTTGTGAGAATATCCATCTTCCACGCAAATTTAAAGCCATCTTAGACAAGTATGAGCATGACCCTGAGTCGCTCAGAGCAGCAGGACTTGCCTATGCAGTGGACCAAATCGTGGACTTGGTAACTCAGGATGTTGCCGGTGTGCATCTCTACACTATGAACAATGCTGAAACAGCAAAATACATCCACCAAGCAACCCATGCCTTGTTTAATCATCAGTCTCTAGGATAATAAAAAGCAAACCATTCTTCTCAGGTGAGGAGAATGGTTCCTTTTTAATGGTAAAGACCGCACTTTTTAAGAAAAATATGATAAAATAGACTCTGTACGTACTTGATACAAAGATGAGGGTATTTAGGTTGTAGAAGTTTGTTTATAAACAAAATCTAATAATGTGTGTCTCAAAAAAACATGAACGGAGTGAGTATTTAAAAGATATTTCACGCTATCGTGGTATCCTAGAGAATAACTCTGTTATTTTCTAGGCCGGAATTTTTGAGAGTAAAATAGTTTGGGAAACTATTTTAGCCTGAGCATAGAAATGAAAAGGCGAAGTAATTAAAAATTACCATTGAAATTCCATTGGATTTCTAAAATCATCCACTGGATAATTTTACCTCCCGTCCGCACTATTTCAGGGAAATATCAAAAAGATACTTAATTGAATTTTGGCCTCATTTCTTAGGAAAAAAGATAAGCTTCCTAGCACTCATCGAGTGCGGCGTCACCTTCCTATTTTTCTACAGAAATGTTCGGCAAGCCGAACCGTCCAAAATATCTTGTATAATTGAACCCGGCCGAAAAGCTGTGTAAAAAAGATAAACTGTCTTGTCTTCATCGAAGACTTCGTCAGTTTCCTATTTTTACTTTGCTTTTGACGTCCTTAGTATCTTGATCTTTGTAGGCAAGGCGTATAATTTCATCAATCCAAAGGGGATTAAAATGACAAAACAAGTGTTTCAAACGACTTTTGCGGGTCGTGAGTTAATTGTAGAGACTGGTCAGGTTGCTAAGCAAGCAAATGGCTCTGTTGTTGTACGTTACGGTGAGTCAACTGTCTTGACTGCTGCCGTTATGTCTAAGAAAATGGCAACTGGGGATTTCTTCCCACTCCAAGTCAACTACGAAGAAAAAATGTATGCGGCTGGGAAATTTCCTGGTGGCTTTATGAAACGTGAAGGACGTCCTTCAACAGATGCGACCTTGACAGCGCGTTTGATTGACCGTCCAATCCGTCCTATGTTTGCGGAAGGTTTCCGTAATGAAGTTCAAGTGATTAACACAGTACTTTCTTATGATGAAAATGCCTCTGCACCAATGGCAGCTATGTTTGGTTCATCCTTGGCACTTTCCATTTCAGATATTCCATTTGACGGTCCAATCGCTGGGGTGCAAGTGGGCTATGTAGATGGTCAAATCATCATCAACCCTAGCCAAGAACAAGCAGAGCAATCTCTCCTTGAATTGACAGTAGCTGGTACCAAACACGCTATCAACATGGTAGAGTCTGGTGCTAAAGAATTGTCAGAAGAAATCATGTTGGAAGCTCTCCTTAAAGGGCACGAAGCAGTCAAAGAATTGATTGCCTTCCAAGAAGAAATCGTTGCATCAGTCGGTAAAGAAAAAGCAGAAGTGGAATTGCTTCATGTGGACGCTGACTTGCAGGCTGAAATTATCGCAGCCTACAACAGCGACCTCCAAAAAGCGGTCCAAGTAGAAGAAAAATTGGCTCGTGAAGCTGCAACTCAAGCAGTTAAGGACCAAGTTACTGCCGTTTACGAAGAAAAATATGCGGACCATGAAGAATTTGACCGTATTATGCGTGATGTGGCTGAAATCTTGGAACAAATGGAACACGCTGAAGTGCGCCGTTTGATCACAGAAGACAAGGTTCGTCCTGACGGCCGTAAGGTCGATGAAATCCGTCCTTTGGATGCGGTTGTTGACTTCCTTCCTCGTGTGCACGGTTCAGGTCTATTTACTCGTGGACAAACTCAGGCTCTTTCAGTTTTGACCTTGGCTCCGATGGGAGAAACTCAAATCATTGATGGTTTGGATCCAGAGTATAAGAAACGCTTTATGCACCACTATAACTTCCCACAATACTCTGTAGGGGAAACTGGTCGTTACGGTGCACCTGGTCGTCGTGAAATTGGTCACGGGGCTCTCGGTGAGCGTGCTCTTGCTCAAGTCTTGCCAAGTTTGGAAGAATTCCCATACGCTATCCGTTTGGTAGCTGAGGTCTTGGAATCAAATGGTTCTTCATCTCAGGCTTCTATCTGTGCTGGAACTCTTGCCCTTATGGCTGGTGGTGTGCCAATCAAGGCGCCAGTGGCTGGTATTGCCATGGGACTTATCTCAGATGGAAACAACTATACAGTCTTGACAGATATCCAAGGTTTGGAAGACCACTTTGGAGACATGGACTTCAAGGTTGCAGGTACTCGTGACGGAATTACAGCCCTTCAAATGGATATCAAGATCCAAGGGATTACTGCAGAAATCTTGACTGAGGCTCTTGCCCAAGCCAAGAAAGCCCGTTTTGAAATTCTTGATGTGATTGAAGCAACCATTCCAGAAGTTCGTCCAGAATTGGCTCCAACTGCTCCGAAAATTGATACCATCAAGATTGATGTGGACAAGATTAAGATTGTCATCGGTAAGGGTGGAGAAACCATCGACAAGATTATCGCTGAAACAGGTGTTAAGATTGATATCGATGAAGAAGGAAATGTGTCTATCTACTCTAGCGACCAAGATGCTATTAACCGTGCTAAAGAAATTATTGCTGGTTTGGTTCGTGAAGCTAAGGTGGACGAAGTTTACCGTGCTAAAGTCGTTCGTATTGAGAAATTTGGTGCCTTTGTTAACCTCTTTGATAAGACAGATGCCCTTGTTCATATCTCTGAGATGGCTTGGACGCGTACCAATAATGTCGAAGACTTGGTAGCAATCGGGGATGAAGTTGATGTTAAGGTTATCAAGATTGATGAAAAAGGACGTGTGGATGCTTCTATGAAAGCTCTTCTTCCTCGTCCTCCAAAACCTGAACGTGATGAAAAAGGCGAAAAGTCTGAGAGACCTCACCGCCCACGTCATCACAAGGATCACAAACCTAAGAAAGAATTTACAGAAACACCAAAAGATTCAGAATAAGAAAAGGAGAAATGTATGGGATGGTGGCGCGAAACCATTGATATCGTAAAAGAAAATGATCCAGCGGCCCGCACCACTTTGGAGGTTTTGCTGACTTATCCAGGTGTCAAGGCCTTGGCGGCCCACCGTCTCTCGCATTTTCTCTGGAAGCATGGCTTCAAACTCTTGGCTCGTATGCACAGTCAGTTTTGGCGCTTTTGGACTCAGATTGAGATTCATCCAGGTGCCCAGATTGATTCAGGTGTCTTTATCGACCATGGTTCTGGCTTGGTGATTGGGGAAACAGCGATCGTTGAAAGAGGTGTTCTTCTTTATCACGGAGTGACTCTTGGGGGAACAGGAAAAGACTGTGGCAAACGCCATCCGACCGTTCGAAAGGGAGCTCTCATTTCGGCTCATGCCCAAGTTATCGGACCAGTGGAAATTGGCGAAAATGCTAAGGTCGGTGCTGCAGCAGTTGTCGTAGCAGATGTACCTAGTGATGTGACGGTTGTCGGTATTCCGGCCAAGATTGTCCGAGTTCATGGACAGAAGGATGAACCGACGATCCACGAAGTCGAAGAAAAACGAGAGTACTACGTCAATAAACTCGAGCAGGCTAAAGAAGCCAGTCACAGATCGTCGGGGTTGTAGAGGGTACCTATATGATTCAAGCAAGAAACAAGTTAAGCCAAGAGGAGCTATCTGAGGCGAAAAAACTAATTAACTGTTGCCAAAACTATGACGGTACCTATCGTGATCCCTATCTCTCTAACATGCTTAATTTTGACCCAAACATGCCCGCCTTTTTCCTTTATTATGAAAAAGGCGAACTTGTTGGTTTATTAACTGTCTATGCAGATGATCAAGATGTGGAAGTGACGATACTGGTTCATCCAGCTCATCGCCGTCAGGGGATTGCGCGTGCATTGTTTGCTAGTTTTGAGAAAGAAACGGCTTCTTTCCCTATTCGTTCAGTTACTTTTCAGACAGAGCGTGTTTTTCTAGACCGCCATCCTGATTTTATTAGCAACTGGGGATTGGTCGAGGATGAAGAGACAGAAACTTGGTTAGGTAAGGATAGAAAACCTTATCCGTTAGCAACTGTTTCCAATCTTGAAGTTTTGTTAGCAGATAGTTCGTATCAGGAGCAAATTAGTCAGTTGAAATTTCAGGCATTTTCAGAGGAACATGAATCTAGAGAAGTTGTGGATAGATATGTCGCTGAAGCTCTGAAAGATCCAGAAAGTCGCCTATATATTTTGTTAAAAGACGATCAGGTTATTGGAACTTGCACGGTTGATTTATCGAGCGATACGAATTACTTCTACGGTTTAGCAATATCTGAACCTGAACGTGGAAAAGGCTATGGAAGCTACTTAGCAAAATCCCTTGTCAACCAACTAATTGAGCAAAATGATAAGGAATTTCAGATTGCAGTGGAAGATAGCAATGTAGGTGCCAAACGCTTGTATGAAAAAATTGGCTTTGTCAAACAGACTCAGGTGGTTTATCTGAATGAGAAAGGAGCAAGGGATTCCGAAGTGTAGAGACATTCGGACTGAAATTCAATTGAACTCTTAGTGATGAAACTAACTGTTCTCGGATTTTAGTTTTCTTGACTATTACTTTATGATTAAAATCTAAGACACCTTGAGCCGTAAGTAGACAGGAGAGGCGCTTGAATGTTTAAGAATGAACCGTTCTGTTGCAGATTGGAATTGCTGTTGTCTGGCTTATTTTTCTTGTCCAGCAAGGATTTTGCTGAATACTTTGATTAGCTTAGGTCTAATCATCTGGAGCTATCCCGCTAAGTGAAGGCGAAGTAGAACTAGAAAGGAAACTACAAGAATGGCAGTATATTTTTACGGCTGTATCACCATGGATGGCTACTTGGCAGACAGCCAGCACAGGATAGACTGGCTGCATCAGCTTGGTTCTATAGAGGATACAGGCTATGATGACTTTTACAGGCAAATGGATATCACCATCATGGGCAAGCGGACCTTTGAGGAAATCCAAGATTTGCAAGATGTAGAAAGTTTTTATCAAGCTACGGAAAACTATGTCTTTACGCATGATAGGCACCTGCCTGTCAGCAATTACCAGCCAGTAGCTGGGGATGTGGTGGACTTTGTTCACCAGATTGACAAAGGCAAAAATGTCTTTGTGATTGGTGGTAATTCCTTAGTAGGACCGCTCTTGGATGCGGATCTTTTCGACCACCTCATTATTCAGATAGCGCCCCTTATCCTAGGAAAGGGGGTTCCCCTCTTTACCCAAGAGGAAGGGCAGCGCTTTTACCAACTGGATAGCCTCGGACAATTTGGTCCTTTTGCAGAGCTAGTTTTCAGCCGAAAAAGTCAGAAATAGAGAAGGGAGTGGACCGCATGATTAAAATTTACGATACCATGTCTCGTGATTTGCGAGAGTTTGTCCCGATTGAGGACGGCAAAGTCAAGATGTATGTTTGTGGGCCAACCGTGTATAACTATATCCACGTGGGGAATGCCCGTTCGACGGTGGCTTTTGATACCATTCGTCGTTATTTTGAGTACCGTGGGTATGAGGTTGCCTATATTTCCAATTTTACGGATGTGGATGATAAGATTATCAACCGTGCTAAGGAAGAAGGTATTACGCCTCAGGAGGTTGCGGACAAGTACATCGCTGCCTTTCGTGAGGATGTGACGGCCTTGGGCGTCAAACCTGCGACTCGCCATCCGCGTGTGGTGGAGTTTATGATTGACATTATCCGTTTTGTGGAAGAGTTGATTGAAAAAGGTTTTGCCTATGAGAGCCAAGGGGATGTCTATTTCCGTGTGGAAAAATCCCACAACTATGCTAAATTAGCAAATAAAACCTTGGAAGATTTGGAACTAGGTGCTTCAGGTCGTACCGATGAAGAAACGGCACGTAAGGAAAATCCTGTAGACTTTGCCCTCTGGAAAGCTGCCAAATCAGGCGAGATTTCTTGGGACAGTCCTTGGGGACCTGGTCGTCCGGGCTGGCACATCGAGTGTTCAGTCATGTCTACAGAGATTTTGGGCGACACCATTGATATTCACGGTGGTGGAGCCGACCTAGAGTTTCCTCATCATACCAATGAAATTGCCCAGTCAGAAGCCAAAACTGGCAAGACCTTTGCCAACTATTGGATGCATAATGGCTTTGTCAATATTGATAATGTCAAGATGTCCAAATCCTTGGGTAACTTTATCACAGTGCACGATGCCCTTAAAACTCTTGATGGGCAAGTGCTTCGTTTCTTCTTTGCGACTCAGCATTACCGCAAGCCTATCAACTTTACGGAAAAGGCAGTGCGAGACGCTGAGACCAATCTCAAGTATTTGAAGAACACTTATGAGCAACCATTTACAGGAAATGTGGACGCCCAAGAGTTACAAGCCTTTAAAGATAAGTTTGTAGCAGCTATGGATGAAGATTTTAACGCTGCCAACGGTATCACAGTTGTTTTTGAAATGGCCAAATGGATCAATTCTGGCAACTATGATGCAAGTGTCAAGCAAGCTTTTGCGGATATGTTGGAAGTTTTTGGAATTGTCTTTATTGAGGAAGTTTTGGACGTTGAGATTGAAGACTTGATCCAAAACGCCAAGAAGCGCGTGCCAGTCGTGATTTTGCGACAGCGGACCAAATCCGTGACCAATTGGCTGCTCAAGGGATTAAGCTCCTTGACACCAAAGATGGAGTGAGGTGGACACGTGATTGATGTCAATCTCATTAACGGAATTGCGTTAGCTTTTGAGGGGGACGCGGTGTATTCCATGTATATTCGCCGTCACCTCATCCTCAAAGGCATGACAAAGCCCAATAAACTCCACCAAGAAGCGACCAAGTATGTCTCAGCCAAAGCTCAGGCTCGCCTGATTTCCTTTATGTTAGAGGAGCAAGTTCTGACGGAAAAAGAAGAAGAAATCTACAAACGTGGTCGCAATACCAATAGTCACACCAAGGCCAAAAATGCTGATGTGGTGACTTACCGTATGTCCACAGGTTTTGAAGCCGTCATGGGCTATCTCCATATGACTGATAATCTAGAACGTCTTGAGAGCTTGATTTCGTGGTGCATCCAAAAAGTGGAGGGCTAGGACGTGATAGCAAAAGAACTACAAGACTGGTTTCCTGAGGCTCAGATTTCAGACCAACCAGTAGAGAAAGAGGGCTATCTCACGCTCCCTTTAGCTTCTCAGCAGTGGATTTTGCTGGAGGAAGCTGGGCTCAGCGAACGTGAAAAGCAGTTGGTTGCCCTTTTAACCCAGCAGGAGCAGGCTCGTTCGCTCAATCCTTGGTATCCCTATCTGATTGAGGGGAAGGGACAGGCGCCGAAAACTTTTAAAAAGATTCAGTTGGTTTATTGTCATCTTTCCTATTTTCAGCAGGAAAATCTAGCTTCTTGGCTGGATATGATGCGGACTCTTTTTCCTAACTGCCAGACAGTGCTACAGGTCGGAGCTCAGGATTATGTTTTCGTACTTCAACAAGATAAATACACTTCTGTACGAGCTATTTTAAGTGATACGATTGACGCGGTTGAGTATGACTTTGGACTGCGTCTCTCTATCATGTTAGGTCAGGTTTGGTCTCAGACAGGACATCAAGCACTATCAGACTTAATCAAAGCAGAGCGCGATTTGTTTAAGACTTGGTGGCGTCATGGTCACCAAGGTGTTCATACCTTTTCTCAGCTTTATCTTTGGAGTATGGGAGAAAGGCTCGTGGACTTGAAGGCAATAAAGGAGTGTCTACACCAGATGATTTTGGATCAAGACCAGATTCAGGAGATTGTTCTTTCTCTTTGGGAAAATAGTGCTGTCCTAACAAAAACAGCCCAGCAACTCTATCTGCACCGCAATTCTCTTCAATATAAGATTGATAAATGGGAAGAGTTGACAGGGCTACAGTTGAAGGAATTGACAGATCTGACCTTGTGTTATCAGTTGATTTTACCAGATATTTTATAAAGTTTTGTGCAAGTTGCACAGAACTTTTTTATTTTTTTGGTCACCTTGCCATAGAAATGTAAAGCGTTTTCATCTATAATAAAACTATCAAAAGACAAAAGGAGTTCACCTCATGGTAGAATTGAATCTTAAAAATATTTACAAAAAATATCCAAACAGCGAACACTATTCAGTTGAAGACTTCAACTTGGACATCAAAGACAAAGAATTTATCGTTTTCGTAGGTCCTTCAGGATGTGGTAAATCAACAACTCTTCGTATGATTGCTGGTCTTGAAGACATCACAGAAGGTACTGCATCTATCGATGGCGTGGTTGTCAATGACGTAGCTCCAAAAGACCGTGATATCGCCATGGTATTCCAAAACTACGCTCTTTACCCACACATGACTGTTTATGACAACATGGCTTTCGGTTTGAAATTGCGTAAATACAGCAAGGAAGACATCGACAAACGTGTGCAAGAAGCAGCAGCAATCCTCGGTTTGAAAGAATTTTTGGATCGTAAACCAGCTGACCTTTCAGGTGGTCAACGTCAACGTGTTGCCATGGGTCGTGCGATCGTCCGTGATGCAAAAGTATTCTTGATGGACGAACCTTTGTCAAACTTGGATGCGAAACTTCGTGTATCCATGCGTGCTGAAATCGCTAAAATCCACCGTCGTATCGGAGCTACAACTATCTACGTAACTCACGACCAAACAGAAGCGATGACACTTGCAGACCGTATCGTTATCATGTCAGCTACTAAAAACCCTGCTGGTACTGGTACTATCGGACGTGTTGAACAAATCGGTACTCCTCAAGAAGTTTACAAAAACCCAGTTAACAAATTCGTAGCAGGATTCATCGGAAGCCCAGCTATGAACTTCATCAACGTAAAATTGATCGGTGACCACATCGTTGGTGACGCCTTTAACTTGAAAGTTCCAGAAGGTGCTTTGAAAGTTCTTCGCGATAAAGGTTACGAAGGTAAAGAATTGATCTTCGGTATCCGTCCAGAAGACGTGAACGCAGAACCTGCTTTCCTTGAAACATTCCCAGAATCAGTTGTGAAAGCAACTATCTCTGTATCAGAATTGCTTGGTTCAGAATCTCACCTATACTGCCAAGTTGGTAAAGATGAATTCGTTGCTAAGGTTGACGCACGTGACTACTTGCAAGCTGGTGCAACAGTTGAACTTGGATTTGACTTGAACAAAGCACACTTCTTCGATGTAGAAACTGAAAAAACAGTTTACTAAGATAAACGAAACTCAAAACACTGCTAGAAATCTGGCAGTGTTTTTTTGAGATGTGGATTGATTGAGAGGGAATTTTCTAGTTTTCATATTCTTAAAAAAGTGATAAAATGGTAGGAAGAATTGGAGAGTAGAGATGCCAAAAGAAGTGAATTTAACAGGCGAAGAAGTTGTCGCTTTAACAAAAGAATATTTAAAGGAAGAGGATGTCCATTTTGTCCATAAGGCCTTGGTCTATGCGGTGGAATGCCATAGTGGTCAATAC
Source organism: Streptococcus mitis 13/39 (assembly GCA_000385835.1). Classification (GTDB taxonomy): domain Bacteria; phylum Bacillota; class Bacilli; order Lactobacillales; family Streptococcaceae; genus Streptococcus; species Streptococcus mitis_AI. Next base: position 9,640 of record AQTU01000043.1, read on the forward strand.
CGCAAATCAGGTGAGCCTTATATCATCCACCCCATCCAAGTGGCAGGTATTTTAGCTAAGCTCAAATTGGATGCTGTAACGGTAGCTTGTGGTTTCTTGCATGATGTAGTAGAAGATACAGATGCGACCTTGGACGATTTGGAAAGAGAGTTTGGCCCTGATGTGCGGGTAATCGTTGATGGGGTTACCAAGCTTGGTAAGGTCGAGTACAAATCAATCGAGGAACAATTAGCGGAAAATCATCGCAAGATGCTCATGGCCATGTCTGAGGACATCCGTGTTATCTTGGTCAAACTGTCTGACCGCTTGCACAATATGCGGACCCTGAAACACCTTCGAAAAGATAAGCAGGAGCGTATTTCCAAAGAAACCATGGAAATATATGCCCCACTTGCCCACCGTTTGGGGATTTCCAGTGTCAAATGGGAATTAGAGGACCTATCTTTCCGTTATCTCAATCCAACGGAGTTTTACAAGATTACTCATATGATGAAGGAAAAGCGCAGAGAGCGTGAAGTCTTGGTGGATGAGGTAGTCACAAAATTAGAGGAATATACGACAGATCGTCATCTAAATGGGAAGATTTACGGTCGTCCCAAGCATATTTACTCGATTTTCCGCAAAATGCAGGATAAGAGAAAGCGTTTTGAGGAAATCTATGACCTGATTGCCATTCGTTGTATTTTGGATACCCAAAGTGATGTTTATGCCATGCTTGGTTATGTGCATGAACTTTGGAAACCAATGCCAGGTCGTTTCAAAGACTATATCGCTAACCGCAAGGCCAATGGTTATCAGTCTATACATACGACTGTCTATGGACCAAAAGGACCGATTGAATTCCAGATTCGGACCAAGGAAATGCACGAGGTGGCAGAGTACGGGGTTGCGGCTCACTGGGCTTATAAGAAAGGTATTAAGGGGCAGGTCAACAGCAAGGAATCAGCCATTGGAATGAACTGGATCAAGGAGATGATGGAACTCCAAGATCAGGCTGATGATGCTAAGGAATTTGTCGATTCAGTTAAGGAAAACTATCTGGCTGAGGAGATTTATGTCTTTACTCCAGATGGAGCTGTCCGTTCCCTTCCAAAAGATTCAGGACCGATTGACTTTGCCTATGAAATCCATACAAAAGTCGGGGAAAAAGCAACTGGTGCCAAGGTCAATGGTCGTATGGTTCCACTGACAACCAAGCTCAAGACAGGGGATCAGGTTGAAATTGTCACCAACCCTAACTCCTTTGGGCCAAGCCGTGATTGGCTCAATATGGTCAAGACCAGCAAGGCCCGCAACAAGATTCGTCAGTTCTTTAAAAATCAAGATAAGGAATTGTCTGTCAACAAGGGTCGTGAAATGTTGATGGCTCAGTTCCAAGAAAACGGCTATGTAGCTAATAAATTCATGGACAAGCGTCACATGGACCAAGTTTTGCAAAAGACTAGCTACAAGACAGAAGAATCCCTTTTTGCGGCCATTGGTTTTGGAGAAATCGGTGCTATTACCGTCTTTAACCGTCTGACTGAAAAGGAACGCCGTGAGGAAGAACGTGCCAAGGCCAAGGCTGAGGC
>AQTU01000044.1:0-10451 GCA_000385835.1 Streptococcus mitis 13/39
ATGCTCGTTTTTGTTTTGATACTTATGGAAATTTAGTGGATCAATGGATTACCTTTAACGAGCCCATCGTTCCAGTAGAATTTGGCTATTTTTACGATGCCCATTATCCACACAAGGTGGATGCAGAGGCAGCCGTTAAAGTAGCTTATCATACACAATTGGCCAGCAGTCGGGCGGTTAAGGCTTGTCATGAACTCTTGCCTGATTCCAAGATTGGGATTGTCCTCAACTTGACACCGGCTTATCCACGTAGCCAGCATCCTGCTGATGTTAAGGCAGCTCGCATTGCGGACCTTTTTCAGTCCCAATCTTTCTTAGATCCGTCTGTTTTGGGGACTTATCCACAGGAGTTGGTAGAAATCTTGCATGAACAAGGGCTCTTACCTGATACTACGGAGGAGGAGTTGGAGCTCATTCGTGACAATACGGTGGATTTCCTCGGTGTCAACTACTATCAACCTTTACGCGTTATGGCACCTCGATTTGCGAAGCATCCAGAGAGTCCACTCTTACCAGAACATTTTTACGAGCCTTATGTGATGCCTGGACGTAAAATCAATCCTCATCGTGGCTGGGAGATTTATGAGCAAGGGATTTATGATATTGCCCAAAATATCAAGGAAAATTATGGCAATATTGAGTGGATGTTGACAGAGAATGGTATGGGTGTTGAAGGGGAAGAAAAATTCCGTGAGAATGAAATGATTCAAGATGATTACCGTATTGACTTTGTAAAAGGTCATCTTCGCGAACTTCACCGTGCCATTGAAGACGGAGCCAATTGTAAGGGCTACTTGATTTGGACCTTTATCGATTGCTGGTCATGGCTCAATAGTTATAAAAATCGCTATGGTTTGGTCGAATTAGACTTGGAAACGCAAGAACGTCGTCTGAAAAAGTCAGGGCACTGGTTCAAGGAATTAAGCGATAATAATGGATTTTAGAAAGGACTTTGACTGATTATTCTAAAAAGGACCTTGACTGATTATCCTAATTGGTCAGAGTCTTTTGCTTACAGGAGCGTAATTTGAACTATACCAATTTTTACTCTTGACAAGTGAAAGAAACAAGTATATACTGTTTTTGCTGATTCTATAAAAGAGGAATTAGACTATACCAATTTTAAGGAGAAAGCACAGCTGGTCTGTGTCGTATATACTATGTGTGGAATTGTTGGTGTTGTTGGAAACACAAATGCAACTGATATTTTGATTCAAGGGCTTGAGAAGCTCGAATACCGTGGCTATGATTCTGCGGGAATTTTTGTCCTAGGTGGTGCTGAAAATCACCTAGTAAAAGCTGTAGGCCGTATTGCAGAATTGTCTGCCAAGACAGCTAGAGTTGAGGGAACAACTGGTATTGGACATACTCGTTGGGCGACTCACGGGAAACCAACGGAAGACAATGCTCACCCGCACCGCTCTGAGACAGAACGTTTTGTTTTGGTGCACAATGGAGTGATTGAGAACTACCTTGAAATCAAGGAAGAATACCTTGCAGGTCACCACTTTAAGGGGCAAACAGATACTGAAATCGCTGTTCACTTGATTGGAAAATTTGCGGAAGAAGATGGCTTGTCAGTTCTTGAAGCCTTCAAAAAAGCTCTTCACATCATCCGTGGTTCTTATGCCTTTGCCTTGGTTGACTCACAAGATCCTGAAGTCATCTACGTAGCTAAAAATAAATCACCACTTTTGATTGGTCTTGGACAAGGCTATAACATGGTCTGCTCAGATGCCATGGCTATGATTCGTGAGACCAACCAATACATGGAAATCCATGACCAAGAATTGGTAATTGTTAAGGCTGATAGTGTGGAAGTTCAAGACTATGATGGCAACAGTCGTGAGCGTGCTAGTTACACTGCTGAACTTGACTTGTCAGATATCGGTAAGGGAACTTATCCTTACTACATGCTCAAGGAAATCGATGAGCAACCAACGGTGATGCGTAAACTCATCCAAGCCTACACAGATGAGGCTGGTCAAGTTGTTGTAGACCCAGCTATTATCAAGGCCGTTCAAGACGCAGACCGCATCTACATTCTTGCAGCTGGAACATCTTACCACGCAGGATTTGCTTCTAAGAAGATGCTGGAAGAATTGACTGATACACCAGTGGAGCTTGGAATTTCATCTGAGTGGGGCTATGGTATGCCACTTCTCAGCAAGAAACCACTTTTCATCTTTATCAGCCAGTCTGGTGAAACAGCGGATAGCCGTCAGGTTTTGGTTAAGGCTAATGAAATGGGAATCCCAAGCTTGACAGTGACAAATGTCCCAGGTTCAACTCTTTCTCGTGAAGCTAATCATACCATGCTTCTTCATGCAGGTCCTGAAATTGCCGTGGCATCAACTAAGGCTTATACAGCGCAAATCGCAGCCCTTGCCTTCCTTGCAAAAGCAGTCGGAGAAGCAAATGGTAATGCTAAAGCGCAAGCATTTGACCTAGTTCATGAGTTGTCAATCGTAGCTCAATCTATCGAATCAACTCTTTCAGAGAAAGAAACCATTGAAGCCAAGGTTCGTGAGCTTCTTGAAACAACTCGCAACGCCTTTTATATCGGACGTGGTCAAGATTACTATGTAGCCATGGAAGCAAGTCTCAAACTCAAAGAGATTTCTTACATCCAGTGTGAAGGCTTTGCGGCAGGAGAACTCAAGCACGGAACTATTGCCTTGATTGAAGAAGGAACGCCTGTTTTGGCCCTCTTGTCAGATCCAGTCCTTGCCAACCATACTCGTGGAAATATCCAAGAGGTCGCAGCCCGTGGTGCCAAAGTCCTCACTATCGCAGAAGAAAATGTTGCCAAAGATACAGACGACATCGTTCTTACGACCGTCCACCCTTACCTCTCACCAATTTCAATGGTCGTGCCAACGCAATTAGTCGCTTACTTTGCAACACTCCACCGTGGTCTTGATGTGGATAAACCACGTAACCTTGCTAAGTCAGTAACGGTAGAATAAGCTAAAAAAGTCTAGTTATCTAGGCTTTTTCTTGTGAGCAAATTGGTTGCTTGTACTCAAGATTCGTGTTAGAATAATTTTTCAAATTGAAGGACAGAGGTAGACAGGGAGAATCACAATGGTAGAATTGGGAATTTCAACATTTGGGGAAACAACGGAGCTTGAAGGGACTGGACAGACTTACAGTCATGCCGAACGTATTCGCCAGTTGGTGGCAGAGATTGAACTGGCTGACAAGATTGGTTTGGATGTGTATGGGATTGGTGAGCACCATCGAGCGGATTTTGCGGTATCAGCCCAGAGATTATCCTGGCAGCTGGGGCAGTCAATACCAAGAAAATTCGTTTGACCAGTGCGGTCAGCATTCTCTCGAGCATGGATCCGATTCGTTTGTTCCAACAATATGCCACTATCGATGCTTTGTCAAATGGACGTGCGGAGATTATGGCTGGAAGGGGTTCTTTCACGGAATCTTTTCCCTTGTTTAGCTATGATTTGAAAGACTACGGAGCCCTTTTTGATGAGAAATTAGACTTGCTTCAGTTAGTCAATGAAAAGACCAAGTTAGACTGGCAAGGTCGATTGACCCAAACAATCTCTAGCAAAGAAGTCTATCCTCGTCCAGTTCAGGATAAATTACCCTTGTGGATAGCGACAGGTGGTCATGTCGAATCAACAGTGAAGATTGCTCAGGCAGGCCTACCGATTGTCTATGCCATTATTGGTGGTAACCCTCGTTATTTTAAAAAGTTGATTCAGGCTTACCGTGAGATTGGGAGCGAAGCGGGCCATGCCAGTCATGAGCTAAAGGTTGGAGCCCATTCTTGGGGTTGGATTGCTGAAGATGGCGAGCAGGCGGTGAAAGATTATTTCCATCCGACTAAGCAAGTGGTGGATGCGATTTCCAAAGACCGTCCGCACTGGCAGGAATTGCGTTATGAGCAATATTTGGAGCAAGTAGGACAAAATGGCGCCATGTTTGTGGGCAATCCAGATCAGGTGGCAGAAAAATTGATTCGCATGATTGAGGACTTAGGTTTGGACCGCTTCATGCTCCACCTACCGCTTGGTTCTATGCCTCATGAACAAGTTTTGAGAGCTATTGAACTCTTCGGCACACAAGTGGCACCCAAAGTACGGGCTTATTTTGCCATGAAAGAGGCTTATACTCAATGAAAATCAAAGAGCAAACTAGGAAGCTAGCCGCAGGCTGTACTTGAGTACGGCAAGGTGAAGCTGACGTGGTTTGAAGAGATTTTCGAAGAGTATTAATAAAAAATCCTAATCAAGCTTATTAGGACGACAAATATTGTATAAAAATCAATCCCCCGAGCGTTATGGCTTGGGGGATAGTTCTATAGGAGGGCTAGTTTAGTTCTCTTTTTTGTTTTTTAGCAAGAACCCGAGACCTAGAAGAGCAAGGAGACTAATTCCTGCAAACAGGAGTTTGTGATCATTTTTGGTTCCTGTATTTGGTAGTTCAGCTTGTGAATCAGCTGTAGCTTGGTTAGGTTTATTTTCTGCATCAGCTACTTTTGTATCTGGTTTTGCAGAATCAGGTTTAGTTTGTGGAGCAGGAGTTTGCTGTTCCGGTTTGACTACTCGGTTTGACATATTGTCTTGGCTGTTATTTTGACCGTGTTCTTGTTTTAAGCTAGAAAGATCAAATTCTGGTTTTTCTTCCACAGCTGGGGCAACGATAGCACCGCCTTGAGCGATTCGAAGAACAGTAGCTGTAAGGGCATTTAATTTCAAGCCTTTTTCGGTCCATTCAAGTCCTTTCGGGTTGGCAATTCCTACTGGTCCTGCTTGGTTTTCATCTGCCAAAACTTCAGCATTTCTGAGGTGGTCGAAGGCAGTTCCCAAATTAAATTCGCGAGCTTTTTCGTCTGCATTGACAAAGACTGCGTAGATATCACCGTTTGGAGCAGTGATTTGGTAACCGATCACTACATCCTCTTTCTCCACACCATTTTGACCTGGGACAGTGATGAGGCGGATACGGTCTTTGATATCTTGAAGACTCTTAAGTCGGAAGGCATCTGTAGATTGACGAAGGGCAATCAAACCTTTCATATAGTCATGACTCTTGACATTTTCAGGATAGGCTTTTCCATCTGTAGCCTTAGTCCAGTCAAATTTGTTGACAGCATCACTCGAATCGTAAGAGTCATGGATGAAGTAAGGATAGTCAAATGGATTGCCGTCCTTATCACGCAACAAGTGAGATTTGTTTGGTTGTTTGTCCTCTGCTACTGGAGTCTTGTAGGCTGGGTCACGGAATTGTTTAGTACGTCCGTATTCCTGACCAGAGTGGATAAATGGAGTTCCTTGAGCTGTCAAGACCATGAGATTTCCAAGTCGCAAACGACGATGGATTTCAGCATAGTTTTCAGCCTTGCTTGGGTCTTTTTTAATAGATTGGGCGATGATGTCAAAGAGGGTCAAGTTATCATGGGCTGCGATGTATTGGATGACATCTCCAGGACTATCTGCTTCAAAGTTGGTTGGTTGTGCAATCAGATTTTTAAAGATGGTGTTGATATCACGCTTGCCACCTGTGATAAAGGCAGGTTGACCTTCGTTTGGATAACCAGACTTGAGGTTGTTACGGATGTCGTCTGAGAAGACTGCTACAGTATCGGTATGCTTCATCCAATCTTGGTCAGCAGCTTTAGTAGGCATATTTTCATCACCAGCATAGGTTCTCCAACCTTCCCCCAGCATGATTAAGTTTGGATTGAGGGCGCGTGCAGCCTTGTAAGCTTCTTCGATAGAAGCGGCATCATGGTCTCCCATCATATCGAAACGGAATCCATCAACTTTGTAGGTATCAACTAGATACTTGATAGAATCAACTAGGAGGCGTTTGGTCATATAGTGAGTTGTCCCCAAACGTCCACCACCAAAGCTAGTTCGAGGTGTTCCATCAGCATCCATAAAGTGATAGTAGTTTGGTTCCAAATCTTCAAAAATATCGACTTTGGCTGTATGGTTATAAACTACGTCCAGGATAGCTCCCATGCCACGTTTGTGGATTTCGTTGATGAGGTTTTTAAATTCTGCGATTCGTTTTTCTGGATTCTTAGGATCGCTTGAATACATACCAGTCAAGGAGAAGTAGTTTTGAGGGTCATATCCCCAGTTGTAGTTGCTGTTGCTTGAAGCATAGTCAGACAAGCGTTCATGGTTTTTCAATTCATTGACAAAGTAGTAAGACAAGACTGGAAGGAGCTGGATGTGGGTTACACCCAAGTCTTTGAGGTAGTCTAGTTTTTCGATAAAGGCTTCAAAAGTACCAAATGGCTTAGTCAAATCTTTTGCGATGGCAGGATCTGAAGTGAAGTCACGCACATGAGCTTCATAGATGACAGCATCTTCGCGCGATTTGAAGTTGCGAATCTTACCATAAGTCAAGTCTTGAGGTCCTAGTTTTGCTGGATCTACAAAGGCAGCTTTAGCCACTTTATGGGCATCGTCGATCTTAGCATTGTCACTATTCCAAGCAGCGAGAGATTTAGCGTAAGGATCGAGTGCAAGAACAGTTTTCCCCTGACGCTCGATTTGGTAGTGGTAGTAGTAGCCAGTATAGTTGCTGATACCGAGACCAGAGTTTTCATTCAGAGTTTGTTTCCAAGTTCCTCTTTTACCTTTTTCAAGAGCAACAGTTCCAACCACTTTTTCAGGGTCATTCTTGTCGTAGACAACGACAGAGACCTTATCAGCACTTGGTGACCAAAGGGTTAAATCAACTTGTTTTCCTTCTTCTTTTAGGTCAGCTCCCAGTTTACCATTATAGCTGTAAGTCTCATCTTTAAGACGCCAGCTTGTTTTGGTAGTGAATTTGTCAGAGTTGTAGCTAACGGTATAAGGATGTTTTGTATCAGAGAAATCTCCGCTGTAGGTCACTTTCTTACCAGCCTCATCGATTGCAACATCGGTGATAGTTACCTTATTTCCTAGGTGATTAGTAATGTTGGAGTGTTTGAGGATATCCTCTTTTTTAGCACCGACAAGTGTTGAAAAACTACTCTCAATGCTAGAAGTGCCTACGTGTTGGGCTCCTGTCATACGGATATCATGGACATAGTATGGATTTGTGTAAATCGATTCATCATCGTCTTTTAGGAAAATTTGGCTATGATTTTTTAAATCTGTGAACTTATAATCTTCTTTACGGATTTTCACATCGTCTCCTTGTTTGTTTCTGTCTAGTAATAAAAATCCAAGGTCTTTAGCTGCATCTTTGAGTGGAATATCGATATAGCGACCATATTTGCCTGTAGCCGTAAAGTCTGTTCCATTAGGCCATTCTCCACTACTTGGGTTTTTGACATCGCCCCAATACCAAAGAGATTTTTTGTCATAGTTGCCATCGGTGCGATAGTAGTTGACGCGAATAGTTCCTGCAGGTTGTGGCTCGTAAGAGAAAACCTTGTGATCTTGCTCCAACCAAGCCTCATTCATCTTTGGTGACAGTTTTTCTACCGATTTATCGCCGGTTAGATTTTTCCCAGCTGTATTATTGATGAGGAAGCTAATTTTCTTGGCTTGTTCTCCCTTTAATTTGACATCTAGGTAGTATCCGTAGTCATCTTTTTTGGCATCCTTGAAGGATAAGGCTCCGTTAGGCCAATTTTCAGATGGCTTTTCAACATCATCCCAAGTCCAAAGACCTTGAGAATCCTTGTTTTCTTCAGGGAGTTTCTTTACATGGATGCGGAAGTGGTTATCTGCGATGGGTTCTTCTGCTTTAGTTTCAGTCGCTGCTGGACTAATAGCAGTAGTTGGCTCACTTGAACGATCTTGCCCGGTTTGTGGTGCGGAATCGGCTGGGCTTGAAACAGGAGTTGTTGGCTCTGTTGCAGGTTTTTCTTCTTTTTTCTCTAGGGAAGCGTTTGCATTTTCAGGCGAAGAAATATCACTTTCCTTCTTACTAGAGCTAACTGCTGTATCAGTAAGAGGCTGAGTAAGGGAGGTTGTATTTCTGTTGCTAGGTTCGTTAGTGCTTGTAGTATTTTCGTTGGCTGAGATAGTTGGTGTAGCATGGCAAGCAGAACAAGGCTTGCTCCAATAAGGACAGAACCAGTTCCATTTTTAAGGGAACGGATGCTGTAAACCATTTTTTTCTCAGTGTGAGATGGTGTTTTTCTCATAATCATTCTCCAATCAATAAATTTCTATATCAGTATAGCACTTAGTAAAAGGATATGCAAGCGTTTTCCTGGAACTAAAATAAAAGAAAAATCGCAACAGATTTTGTTACGATTCATCCAATCTTTTTTATAGGAAAAGATTTTGTCAAAAATTCGTCAATCCCCTTGAAAAATCTAGCTAAATAGGGTATAATATGAATAATCATTTGTCGTAGGTTTTGTCTGAAATATTGTCCAGACAAGGCTCACAGCAGTTAAATCTTCTGAAAAAGTCAGATTTAGCTGCTCTTTTTGTGCTTTTTTTCAGGATTTCGCGTGTTTGTAACAAAGACTTAAAGATTCTGAAAATTCATCAAAAGGACACGGTGATAGGGGTTTTAAAAACCATATGACGATTAGAAAAGCCTGATTGACAAGGCTTGGAATTTATTTACAAAGGAGAATCATCTTGGCAGGACATGACGTTCAATACGGGAAACATCGTACCCGTCGTAGTTTTTCAAGAATCAAAGAAGTTCTTGACTTACCAAATTTGATTGAAATTCAAACTGACTCATTCAAAGATTTCCTAGACCATGGTCTTAAGGAAGTGTTTGAAGATGTATTGCCAATTTCAAACTTCACAGACACAATGGAGTTGGAATTTGTTGGATATGAAATCAAGGAACCAAAATATACGCTAGAAGAAGCTCGTATTCACGATGCTAGCTACTCAGCACCAATTTTTGTAACCTTCCGCTTGATCAATAAAGAAACAGGCGAAATCAAAACCCAAGAAGTTTTCTTTGGTGATTTCCCAATCATGACAGAAATGGGTACTTTCATCATCAATGGTGGTGAACGTATCATCGTATCTCAGTTGGTCCGCTCGCCGGGTGTTTACTTTAACGATAAAGTTGATAAAAACGGTAAAGTGGGCTACGGTTCAACTGTTATCCCTAACCGTGGAGCTTGGTTGGAACTTGAAAGTGACTCAAAAGATATCGCCTACACTCGTATCGACCGTACTCGTAAGATTCCATTTACGACATTGGTTCGTGCGCTTGGTTTCTCAGGTGATGATGAAATCTTTGATATCTTTGGTGACAGCGAATTGGTTCGCAACACTGTTGAAAAAGATATACATAAGAACCCAATGGACTCTCGTACCGACGAAGCTTTGAAAGAAATTTACGAACGTCTTCGTCCAGGTGAGCCTAGACTGCTGAAAGCTCACGTAGCTTGCTTGTAGCTCGTTTCTTTGACCCACGTCGTTATGACTTGGCAGCTGTCGGTCGTTACAAAATCAATAAAAAACTCAATGTTAAAACACGTTTGCTTAATCAAACCATTGCAGAGCCATTGGTAGATCCTGAAACTGGAGAAATCTTGGTAGAAGCTGGTACAATCATGACTCGTAGCGTGATTGAAAGCATTGAAAGCCATTTGGATGGTGATTTGAACAAGATTGTCTACATTCCAAATGATGCAGCGGTTGTGACTGAGCCAGTTGTTCTTCAAAAATTCAAGGTTGTTGCTCCAACTGATCCAGACCGTGTTGTAACGATCATCGGTAATGCTAATCCAGATGACAAGGTTCGTATCGTCACTCCTGCAGATATCCTTGCTGAAATGAGCTACTTCCTCAATTTGGCTGAAGGACTTGGTCGTGTAGATGATATCGACCACCTTGGAAACCGTCGTATCCGTGCGGTTGGTGAATTGCTTGCCAACCAAGTACGTCTTGGACTTTCTCGTATGGAACGTAATGTCCGTGAACGTATGTCTGTTCAGGACAATGAAGTCTTGACACCACAACAAATTATCAACATCCGCCCTGTAACAGCTGCAGTTAAAGAATTCTTTGGTTCATCACAGTTGTCACAGTTCATGGACCAACACAACCCACTTTCTGAGTTGTCTCACAAACGCCGTTTGTCAGCCTTAGGGCCTGGTGGTTTGACACGTGACCGCGCTGGATATGAAGTACGTGACGTGCACTACACTCACTACGGCCGTATGTGTCCAATCGAGACCCCTGAAGGACCTAACATCGGTTTGATCAATAACTTGTCATCTTATGGACACTTGAATAAGTATGGTTTTGTTCAAACACCATACCGTAAAGTTGACCGTGAAACAGGTGTTGTTACTAACGAAATCGTTTGGTTGACAGCCGATGAAGAAGATGAATTTACTGTAGCACAGGCTAATTCTCGTCTGAATGAAGATGGAACATTTGCTGAGAAAGTTGTCATGGGACGTCACCAAGGGGTCAACCAAGAGTATCCAGCTAATGTTGTTGACTATATGGACGTATCACCAAAACAGGTAGTTGCCGTTGCGA
>AQTU01000045.1:0-8495 GCA_000385835.1 Streptococcus mitis 13/39
TAGATTTAACTATTTTATATAGCGAAAACTTACAAATTTTTAAGAAATAATTTTTGCATTCTTAAAGATAAAATAGGAACTTTTAGTAATAAATATTAAAATAAATAAAATAATAGATACTATAAAATTTGGAAGTATTAACCCCAAAAGATTCATATCATCTATTAAAATATTCCCTAAAGAGTAGTATATTAAAGCCATAATTTTAATGTTAAGTAAAAATGCAATTAATGAAGTAACAAATGTCAAAAATATAGCCTCACCAACTTTAATCTTAACCATCTGGTAATTAGAAGTTCCTAAAATTTCAAATTGCTGAATCTCAATCCTTTCTTGATGAGATGACAAAAATGCAATTGAAATAATATTTGCAAGTACTATCAAAATTGGTGCTCCTACATATACAATAAATGCCACTTTTAGCTCTAAATCACTGTCATCTTGAAATTGAGATAGTATATTCTGAGAAATCATTTGAAAACTAGAAATTAGTAATATAGCTCCTGTAATTGCAGCACTGATAGATTTTATATAAGGTTTACGATATAGTAAATTCCACTTCGAAACAATGAACATAAAATTATTTCTAAATATAATTATAGAAAGTAGTTTGATAAAACATGACTGTATAAAAGGAGATAATTGATAAATAATCACAATATCTAAGATTACAATATTGAATATTATCTGGGCCTTCGCTAAAATTGTGCTATCTTGGAAAATTTGTTGCAAAGAAAGCAACCAGATAACACTAAAACCAGCCAATAGCAGTATTCTTTTTACTATTGAAAGAACATGCCTTATTTTAGAACTCTTCCTATTTCTAATCTTCTTGAACGTATAAAAGCAACCACTTAGAAAGGCTAAAAATGAAATCAACACTACTGTAATGATACATCCAACAGCACTCATTTGAAATTGGATATCAGGTAATATATTTTCCCCGAAAAAGTATTGTAAAAAATAATAATAATTTGACGTAACAAATATAGAGCATAGATATGCAATAAAACTAATAATCGAGGAAATGATAAAAATCTGTCCCCCCACAAGAAATGATAGTTGAAGGCGACTTGCTCCCAACACCTCCAGAAGTTCGTAATCATCTCTAAAAATTTCAACCAACATATTTATTATATTAGAGAGCACAAAGAATAATGTTACTCCTCCGAATACTATCGGAAACATAAAAATTGGTTTAGGATCTGGAAGTCCGACAAATACTTGCGAATTATTCTCAACATTAATTACCCCATTAACAGCCAATCCCATAACTAAACTCGAAACAAAAATTACTGGTGAAACGCCTAACCATTGTTTCTTATTATGTAAAAATTGATAGTAAACTAATCTGAGCATCTCTATCCCTCCGTAGTTGATTGTACCTCTAAGATTTTATATAACTCTTCCCCGCTAGGTCTATGAAGTTCTTTGAAAATTTTTCCATCTTTCAATATTAATGCACGATCAGTTTTCGAGGCCAATTCTATATCGTGCGTTACCATAATTACACACTTACCCGCCCCTACTAACTCTCTCAATAATTCAAAAATTACTTCACGAGAAACGCTGTCTAAAGCCCCAGTTGGCTCATCAGCAAATATTATATCACTATCAGCAATAACCGCTCTAGCTATAGCAACCTTCTGTTGTTCTCCACCAGACAGAGTTCCAACAAAATCGTTTAAGCCAGCATTAAACTTCATTCTTTTGAGTAAGTTTTCTACATTTTTAATAGTTAATTTTTTTTGTGATAATCGCAAAGGAAGTGCTATATTTTCTATTACCGGCAGGGAAGGTATTAAATTGTATGCTTGAAATATAAAAGATACTTCGTTACGTCTTATACTTGACAATTTTGCATTTCTGATTTTATAGGGGTTGATTCCATTTAAAATTACTTCCCCACTTGTTGGTTCAAGCAAACTAGAAATACATTTTAATAAAGTTGACTTTCCAGAGCCACTAATTCCTAGAATGCTTATAAATTCTCCTCTCGAAGCAGAAAGAGAAACATTTTTCAGCACTTGTAACGTTTTATTATTTCCTAGTGAAAATTGATGATACAGCCCTTTCACTTTTAATATATAATCTTTATCCATATTCTTGCCTCCAATCACTTAATTTTGAAAAGTGTTCCATTTTCCAATTTATATATCTCAGTGTATCTCTTGTCATTTAAGTCATAATGATGTGAAACTTCAATAAATGAAATACCTAAATTGAACAGAATATCATGTATGGAATTTGAATTATCATTATCTAAATTAGCTGATATTTCGTCAAATAAGTACACTTTATTATTTCTAATCAGAGCTCTAGCTAAAGCTATTTTTTGTTTTTGACCTCCAGACAAATTACTACCATTTTCACCACATTGATAATTTAGTATATCTATCTTTTCTAATTCTTCATATAGATTTACCTTTTTTAACACCTCAATTATCTGATCATCTGAAAAATATTCATTTTGAAATAAAGTTACGTTCTCACGAATAGTAGTGTCAAAAATATATGGTGTCTGATCAACTGTTGGTATTGAATCTGAACTCTTTTTCCCATGTGATAACAAATTTACATAACCTTTTTGTGGCTTTAAAGAACCATTAATTAAATTTAAAATCGTTGTTTTCCCACTACCAGAAGTTCCTGTTAATAACACCCTAAATGGTGCCTTAAATGAGAAATCAATACTTAATTTATTTTCTGGTGTAATAGAATATACAACATCTTTCATGTGTATCTCATCTATTGATGAAGTATACAGTCCGTTATTATCATATTCAGCGTCTATAAAATTCTTCTCTCCACTTAAGTATTTTAAAAACGGTTTCCTTAAATCTTTGGTTGTATTTATCTTATTTAATGAATAGGCAATTGATTGTATCGGCCCTAAAACTTTATCGTTTGCTAAGAAAATACCTATCAGTTCACTAAAAGAAAGGCTTTTATGATAAATTACAAAATAACATCCTACAACCAAGGGAACTAGAAAGCAAAAACCTGCAATTAGTACTGCAACCAATTTTGAAAGAACCTCTGATCGTTTCAAATTAAAAGTAGAATCTTCTAGTTTATCCAACTTTTTATCCGACAAACTAATTATTTCTTTAGTAACAGAATAAGATTTTAATGTCTTAAAACCATTAAAAAATTTCTTTTATTATGTGAGTATACTCTGCATTGCTGTTAGAGTACTCATTAGCTGAATTAGACAACATCTTCTTCATAAAGACAGGTACTATAATCGGCAATGCTGATAATACAATAAATATTATTGAAACTAGAAAGTTTAAATAAAGCATAAAACTTAGAGAGACGATGAACAACAATATTGAAGAAATTATTTCAAAAATTTGTCTAAAATAGTTTTCTTCGATTAATCTCAAATCATTTGACAAAACTGAAATAATAGATGAGTAATCTTTAACCATTTCAGAAGAAAGATACTGTTCTCTAAAATATCCTTGTTTAATTTTTACATTTATATCTTTTGTTATTGATGCTTCCGTTACTTCTAAATAGTAATTTGATATATAGATTGCTGACCAACCCAGAATACTTATAGCACCAAATCTTAGAACGTCAGAAAATGAGGAAGTCTGATTTAAACTACCTGCATATACAATAATTCCTGAGAGCAAGACACCATTAAACGAAGATAGAAATATTAAAATCCCCATTAATATAAGTTTAGTCTTTTTTATAAATTTTAAATAATTCATAAGTTATTCCTTCCCACTTCTTCAAAGAAATAATTTAAAGTATCAATCATTAAGAGAACATCTGATGGAGTAAAACCTCCATGACCAGCTGCTTTGTTTAAATACAACAAACTTTTAACTCCAATAGAATTTAATTTCTTTGACCACTCTATCACTTCGTTATTATTAATATATGGGTCTTTCTCACCCAAAATATTAACTATAACAGTATTTGAGTCTCGTGCCTTTTCAATATTTTGCATAGGCGAATATGATTTTATATAAGCCTTTACTTCAGGGTCTCTAATATCTCCCCACTCTGCTATTTCGGTCTTAGAAAGAGGATCATTTGGATTCTGAAGTGTATCATAAGGATTTATAAATGGCGAAAATAAGAGAATGCTTTGCAATAAATTTTTTTCCTCGTTCAACACCGCACCAGCAATTATTCCACCTGCACTAGAAGTTATTAAACCTAATCGCTTACTGTCAATCACATCATTTTCCCTTAAATAATTTACTCCCTCAATAAAATCTCTGATAGAATTCCATTTGTTTAACGCCTTTCCTGAGCGATACCATTCACCTCCCAAATAGCCTCCACCTCTTACATGAACTATAGCATAAATAAAACCTGCATCTATTATAGATAACATAATTTCATCTAAATCAGAATTATCATTCTTACCATAAGCCCCATAGACACTTAGAATACATTTTTTTCTTCTTGGGAGTTCATCCGTATCTTCACTTTTCCAAAATAAAGAAATCGGTATGCTTACATCATAACTGTCTTTTTTAGTCCAAATCACCTTAGAAAAATATTTAGTGTTATTCGATTTTATGATGGGTCTTTCAAATTCAGTTTTTAATGTATTTTCTATTAAATCAAAACTAAGTATTTTTTCGTAAAAAGTTCTCCTCTCTAAAAACAGAAGAACACGATCAGAAAATGAATTTTCATAAAGTGTTGTCTTTTCATCAAATGTTATCTTATTAACACTCAATTCCCTCAAACTATTATTTTTAAATGTAGCAAGATAAAAGACGGAATTCGCTGCGTTTGAACAGTCTAAAAGGATATAACGTCCTATACAGCGAACTCTTCTAGCCCTATCTTGATATGGTATAGTAATAGAAACTCTATCTCCCGAAGAAGTTTCCCTTAGAATTAGTTGATCTTTCTTTTCTTCAGTTGAAGAGAGCCCAAGAAAGTACTGTGCTTTTTCTGTACTAAATAGAGCGATATCTCTAGGTGTTGGGGCTACCGTTTCTGTGTAAGAGTGTCTAACAAAACCCGTCCGGTCGAAACTGTATAGAAAAATCCTGCCTTTCTGAAAGTCTACTGACTTTACAAAACAATTATTGCTATCAATGTGGACTATTTTTAATCGAAAAGAGCATTCGTTTTCTTCAAACAGTTCCTCTTCTGTAAAGCTATCAAAAGATTTATAGAATAACTTACTTGGTCTCCCGTACTCTTTGGAGCGAGTATACATAACACCGAATTTACCCAAATAGAACGAACTTTCTACTGAAATATCTTCAATGATAAATAACTCCTCCATAGTATATTTTTTTATTCCAATTAAATTAGTGCTACTCAGTGAGGATACAACCAAAACTATATAACTCTCATCAGATGAAATCCTAACATCCTGTAAGATACTATCATCTGGCAAAGTATATTTTTCCACATCAAAGACAATTTTAAGTGAATTTGAATTGTCTAAACTGGAAGAACTAACCTTAGGAATCCAGTCATTATCTTCGACATACCATTCCTTTATTACACCAGTATTGGGTATACTCCAATTATCAAATTGGTACCAATATCGCCCTCTCCTAAATATCAAAGAATTCCATTTTTTTAATTCCTGAAATGATGAAGAGATAGACCTCTTATAGTGTGTTTTTTCCTGTATTGTATTTAAAAATATTTCATTACTCTGATTCACAAGTATAACCCCTTAATAATGGTATCTCAATATTATATTTGAGGAAGAATCGTCAATTTATTATCCATTATTGATACCAATCCAATTGCAACACCCGCAAATCCCGAAGCAATATCTGTTGTTATCTTTAAACCATTATCTCCCGCAATAACAAATCCTTCTTCAATTACACACAAATATCTATAAAGTTGTTCAATTAATTTCTTTTGTCCTGAAAAGTTATCATCGATATCACTATATATATTATTAGCAACTTCAAGACCACAAAATCCGTTAAATAAACCTGGTAATACACAAAAAACTACATCAGTTGCCCTCTCTAAAGAAGTTAAATATTTTAAGTATTTGCTTGACAAGATTTCTTTATTTCTATTAATAAGTAAAAGCAGGCCAGCACTTCCAGTTGCTAGATATGGTAGTAATCTATGACCTTGGCTGTACTGCAATGAATTATTACTATCTACTTTATAAGCAACTAATTCTTTATCTACAGCCAATTCTAGACCATTTTTATAGATACTTTCACCAGTTAATTTATAAGCTTCACCGAAGAGCCAAGCTACCCCTGCGTGACCATATAGTAATCCACCAAAATTCTCATAAGGATCATTACTCTGAACATCACTAGCGCCAACTTTACAAAAAGTTTCTGGATTTTCTATATAATTTAAAGTATATTCTCTAAGCCTAATTAGTACTTCTTCTCCTAGTTTATTATCAATTTCCCCTTTACTAAGAAAATACAGTCCAACCAGTAAAATTCCAGCCTGCCCACTATATAAATTTTTATTTTGTGAATTCTCAAATATCTCTATAAAATGAGTTGTAAAAAGTTCAACTGCCCGATCTATCTCCCCAAGTTCATAAATGAGCCAGATTGTACCAATTTTACCATCAAAAAGACCAGAAAAGGACGATTTCTTAAAATTATTTACTGCCTCATTAATAACCTGTGTTCGAATCTCATAATAGTCATCAAACTTGAAATTTTTTACTTTCTTAGCTAGTTGTTGATAACTCCAAAGGATAGCTAAATCTGAAAACGCAATTCCTTGATTAAAATTCAGACCATAATAATGAACGGGGAAGAATCTTGATTGAAATTCTTTACGCCACTGTCCATAAGTTAGCGTAAACCCTCTTAATAATTTTATAATAAAATCTTGTATATCTTGCTCACTCTCGATAGTTCTAATCTCATGCATGGGTTTTAAAACTTTTTTCCTGGAAATATTCTCGATCTGTGGACATTTAGAATCTAGATATGACAATAAACTTTCTACATAATCTATATGTTCTCTTGTATAATCCAAAGACTCAAATAGTTTTTTTCCTTCTATCCTGGTTTGACTTACATAGTTGTATGTCAAATCCGATGTAGTTACTAGTGGCATGTATAAATAATGAGCTATTTGTCTAATACCATACCAATCTATCTCACTGGGAAGTGTTTCTCGCCATGCTCTAAAACCAGGGGCTGCAACTTTATGTACAACTTTTTCATCATTCGAAAAGACAGCCTGTTCCCAGTCTATTATACTAATTTCATCTTCATCCTTAACCAAGATATTCCCTAAATGTAAATCTTGATGATATACATTTTCAGAATGAAACTTATTCGTTAAATCGATGAGTTTTTCTACTATCTTTGAAACTCTCAATAGATAATCTTTGGTCTTATCAACAACTTCATATAAAGGAAAATTATTGGTAACCCATCTATTTAGTGGAACGCCCTTCATATGTTCAATTCCTAAGAAGGTGTGCTCCCAGATCTTACCGTACCAGTATATTTTAGGTGTCTCACTCCATTCATTTAGAATTTTTAGTGCTTTGCACTCCGAAGCTAATCTCTCTGAAGAATAAGTACCATCAAATCCTAGACCTGTATACGGTCTAGCCTCTTTTAAAATTATTTTTTTCCCATCTTCTTTTAGCTTAGCATTATATATCCCACCACTGTTTGAAAATCTAATTGCATTATCTATAATAAAGGGAAAGTCTCCCTGTTTTTTATCTTTCTTGTCAAGCCATTTATTCAAAAAGTCAGGGGGCGACTATACCTTTTGGAATTTTAAATACTGGTAAACGTTCATCTTTAACAACTTCATCGCCAACAATTAATTCATCAATAGCAACCTTCTTTTCATCATTCCTTGACGGCCTAAACACACCATACCTCAGATATATTGGCGCTTCATCCCAACGTTTATCGCTTAAAATATATGGCCCATTATATTGCTTTAAGGCACTTTCTAACCTTTGCAAAACCGACTCTAATTCATTTTGATTTGGATAACATGTAATAAATTTACCAGAAAATCCTCGACTAACCAATTTCCCGTTTCGCATGATAAATTTGTCTTCTGTACTAAGATGTTTAAATGGAATTCGCATTTCATGGCAAATTTTTGCTACATCTTGTAACAATTCGTGTGAACTATTATACTCTGAACTAATGTGTATTTTCCACCCTTGTCTTTCAACAAATTTTCCAATAGGGTATTGATAAACCCACTCATCATTATTCATTACTTCGTGCCAATTAAAAGGCAGACTTACTTGGTACTTTATGCTAGTATCTGTACTATAATCATTATTAGTGAAAAAGAAAGGATGTTCCAAATTGAAATTATAATCCATAACAAAATCTCCAAGAAATTCTATCAAACTTATACTTAATGAAAATCAAAGAGCAAACTAGGAAACTAGCCGCAGGCTGTACTTGAGTACGGCAAGGCGACGTTAACGTGGTTTGAATTGATTTTTAAAGAGTATCAATATATCTATAGCTAGGCAGACTTATTTAAATAAAAAGGGAGAATCCTTTGGA
>AQTU01000046.1:0-8268 GCA_000385835.1 Streptococcus mitis 13/39
ATATTACCTTCCAATATTCTCCATCTGATAATGGACTAGCCTTTCTTGCAGCAGTTCAGAAGGTATTACAACCGACGGATATGAGCTTGAAGGTAGAATTACCGGAGTAATAAAGGGAGCGAAAGACGCTCTCTTTTTGTGGTATAATTGGACTAGGTTACGAAGGCTTTTGTTAAATAGGTAAAAATAGCGAACTATTTATGCCGACAATTGACATGCAGAACATTCATACGACGATTTTTTATACCCTATTAAGAAACAGGGAGATTATGAGATAAAAGATCTATGTGTATGAACTGGACTGTACCCCGAAAGTTAGGCATAAAGGATATAACACTTGGGGAATTTCATAATTTAGTTTAATAAAGATGAGGTAACTTAGCAATTTGAGAAAAAATTTAGGCCTTGAGTACAGTAAATGAGAATACTTTCACTCTTGTCTATGGTAGAATGATGGTAGCTCATAAAACTTTTTTTGGTAACTAGTTCGTTCAATTCTATTTTACTAGAAAATTTTATGAGTTTTTATTGTGCAATTAGATTGTATAATCAAGATAGAAAAAGTCATTAGAGCAAAAGATGGAAAGAAATGATAGATTATGGTATAATAAAACGATACAAAAAAGGAGTATTTATGGACATTTCAGAAATTCGTCAGAAAATTGACGCAAATCGTGAAAAATTAGCTTCTTTCAGGGGGTCTCTTTGACCTCGAAGGTTTAGAGGAAGAGATTGCCATCTTGGAAAACAAGATGACAGAACCTGATTTTTGGAACGATAATATCGCGGCTCAAAAAACGTCGCAAGAATTAAATGAATTAAAAAACACCTACAACACCTTCCACAAAATGGAAGAGTTGCAGGATGAAGTTGAAATTTTATTAGACTTTTTAGCTGAAGACGAGTCAGTGCATGAAGAATTGGTTGCACAGCTATCAGAACTCGATAAAATGATGACTAGCTATGAGATGACCCTTCTCTTGTCAGAACCTTATGACCATAATAATGCGATTTTGGAAATCCATCCAGGATCAGGTGGTACTGAAGCTCAGGACTGGGGTGATATGTTACTTCGTATGTACACTCGCTATGGAAATGCCAAAGGCTTTAAAGTGGAGGTATTGGATTACCAAGCAGGAGATGAAGCTGGTATCAAGTCAGTAACCTTATCATTTGAAGGACCTAATGCCTATGGTCTTCTCAAGTCAGAAATGGGGGTACACCGTTTGGTGCGAATTTCACCATTTGACTCTGCCAAACGTCGCCATACCTCTTTCACATCTGTAGAAGTAATGCCAGAATTGGATGATACCATTGAAGTGGAAATCCGTGAAGATGATATCAAGATGGACACCTTCCGTTCAGGTGGTGCTGGTGGACAAAATGTCAACAAGGTTTCCACAGGTGTACGTTTAACACATATTCCTACTGGGACTGTTGTCCAGTCAACGGTCGATCGTACTCAGTATGGAAATAGAGATCGTGCCATGAAGATGTTGCAGGCTAAGCTCTATCAAATGGAGCAAGAAAAGAAAGCTGCGGAAGTTGATTCCCTCAAAGGTGAGAAAAAGGAAATCACATGGGGAAGTCAAATCCGTTCTTATGTTTTCACGCCTTATACTATGGTAAAAGATCATCGAACTAGCTTTGAAGTTGCGCAGGTAGATAAGGTTATGGATGGAGACCTAGATGGTTTTATTGATGCCTACCTCAAGTGGCGAATCAGCTAAGATAGAAAGGAACTCACATGTCAATCATTGAAATGAGAGATGTCGTCAAAAAATACGACAACGGAACGACTGCTTTGCGAGGTGTCTCAGTCACTGTTGAACCCGGGGAATTTGCCTATATCGTAGGTCCGTCAGGAGCTGGGAAGTCAACATTTATTAGAGCTTTGTACCGCGAAGTAAAAATCGAAAAAGGAAGCTTAACAGTTGCTGGTTTTAATCTGGTTAAAATTAAAAAGAAAGATGTCCCTCTCCTACGTCGTAGTGTTGGGGTTGTCTTCCAAGATTATAAACTGTTACCAAAGAAAACCGTTTATGAAAATATTGCTTATGCAATGGAAGTTATTGGTGAGAGCCGCCGTAATATCAAAAAACGTGTTATGGAAGTTTTAGACTTGGTTGGATTGAAGCATAAGGTTCGTTCTTTCCCAAATGAACTTTCAGGGGGAGAACAGCAACGTATTGCGATAGCACGTGCCATTGTAAACAATCCAAAAGTATTGATTGCGGACGAACCAACAGGAAACTTGGACCCAGATAATTCATGGGAAATTATGAACTTGCTGGAACGCATCAATCTCCAAGGTACAACTGTCTTGATGGCTACCCACAACAGTCAGATTGTAAATACCTTGCGCCACCGTGTCATTGCCATTGAAAATGGCCGTGTCGTTCGTGACGAAGCTAAAGGAGAATATGGATACGATGATTAGTAGATTTTTTCGTCATTTATTTGAATCATTAAAAAGTTTGAAACGAAATGGCTGGATGACAGTAGCTGCTGTCAGTTCAGTTATGATTACCTTGACCTTGGTTGCAATATTTGCATCTGTTATCTTTAATACGGCTAAACTAGCTACAGATATCGAAAATAATGTCCGAGTAATGGTATACATTCGTAAGGACGTAGCTGATAA
Organism: Streptococcus mitis 13/39; assembly: GCA_000385835.1. Lineage (GTDB taxonomy): Bacteria > Bacillota > Bacilli > Lactobacillales > Streptococcaceae > Streptococcus > Streptococcus mitis_AI. The sequence goes on from AQTU01000046.1 coordinate 2,645, forward strand.
TAGTGAGACGATTGAAAAAGAAGGTCAAACTGTTACAAATAACGACTACCATAAGGTATATGATGCTTTGAAAGGTATGTCAACCGTTAAAAGTGTTACGTTTTCAAGTAAAGAAGAACAATATGAAAAGTTGACAGAAACAATGGGGGACAACTGGAAAATTTTTGAAGGCGATGCCAATCCTCTCTATGATGCATATATCGTTGATACAAATACACCAAGTGATGTAAAGACAGTAGCAGAAGAGGCTAAAAAAATCGAAGGTGTGTCAGAAGTTCAAGATGGTGGTGCCAATACAGAACGCTTGTTTAAGTTAGCCTCATTTATTCGTGTCTGGGGACTAGTTATCGCTGGATTATTGATTTTCATTGCGGTGTTCTTGATTTCTAATACTATACGTATCACCATCATTTCACGAAGCCGTGAAATTCAAATCATGCGTTTAGTAGGTGCTAAGAATGGCTATATCCGCGGACCTTTCTTGCTTGAAGGTGCCTTCATTGGTTTGCTTGGAGCAACACTTCCATCAGTTCTGGTATTTATTGTCTATAAAATGGTTTACCAATCGGTTAATAAGTCATTGGTTGGTCAGAATCTTTCAATGATATCACCAGAAGTATTCAGTCCACTGATGATTGCTCTATTATTTGTGATTGGAATTTTTATCGGTTCAATCGGATCAGGAATTTCAATGCGCCGATTCCTGAAAATCTAAAATAAAATAGAAGTATATTTGAGGAGATTTTAATATCTCCTTTTTTACTACAAAAATTTTAGAAAAAAGTCTCCTTTTTTTTATAAAAGCCTTTACAAAAAAAATTAAAGTGGTATAATTGAATTATAGAAAGTGCAAACGTTTTCGTAAAACGTTTGCCTAAATAAAAATAAAGGAGATTTGAATGATGAAAGATACATTCAAAAATGTCTTGTCTTTCGAGTTTTGGCAAAAATTCGGTAAGGCTTTGATGGTGGTTATCGCGGTTATGCCGGCTGCTGGTTTGATGATTTCAATCGGTAAGTCTATCGTAATGATTAACCCAACTTTTGCACCACTTGTAGTTACAGGTGGAATTCTTGAGCAAATTGGTTGGGGGGTTATCGGTAACCTTCACATTTTGTTTGCCCTAGCAATTGGAGGAAGCTGGGCTAAAGAACGTGCTGGTGGTGCTTTCGCCGCTGGTCTTGCCTTCATCTTGATTAACCGTATCACTGGTACAATCTTTGGTGTATCAGGAGATATGTTGAAAAATCCAGATGCTATGGTCACAACTCTCTTTGGTGGTTCAATCAAAGTTGCTGATTACTTCATCAGTGTTCTTGAAGCTCCAGCATTGAACATGGGTGTGTTTGTAGGGATTATCTCAGGTTTTGTAGGGGCAACTGCTTACAATAAATACTACAACTTCCGTAAACTTCCTGATGCACTTTCATTCTTCAACGGGAAACGTTTCGTACCATTTGTAGTTATTCTTCGTTCAGCAATCGCTGCAATTCTACTTGCTGCCTTCTGGCCAGTAGTTCAAACAGGTATCAATAGCTTTGGTATCTGGATTGCCAACTCACAAGAAACTGCTCCAATCCTTGCACCATTCTTGTATGGTACTTTGGAACGTTTGCTCTTGCCATTTGGTCTTCACCATATGTTGACTATCCCAATGAACTACACAGCTCTTGGTGGTACTTATGACATTTTAACTGGTGCAGCTAAAGGTACTCAAGTATTTGGTCAAGACCCACTATGGCTTGCATGGGTAACAGACCTTGTTAACCTTAAAGGTACAGATGCAAGTCACTACCAACAATTGTTAGATACTGTTCACCCAGCTCGTTTCAAAGTTGGACAAATGATCGGTTCATTCGGTATCTTGATGGGTGTGATTGTGGCTATCTACCGTAATGTCGATGCTGATAAGAAGCATCAATATAAAGGTATGATGATTGCGACAGCTCTTGCAACATTCTTGACAGGGGTTACTGAACCAATCGAATACATGTTCATGTTTGTAGCAACACCTATGTACCTTGTTTACTCACTTGTTCAAGGTGCGGCCTTCGCTATGGCTGATGTCGTAAACCTACGTATGCACTCATTCGGTTCAATCGAGTTCTTGACTCGTACACCTATTGCGATTAGTGCTGGTATCGGTATGGATATTGTTAACTTTATCTGGGTAACTGTTCTCTTTGCCGTAATCATGTACTTTATCGCAAACTTCATGATTCAAAAATTCAACTACGCAACTCCAGGACGTAACGGAAATTACGAAACTGCTGAAGGTTCAGAAGAAGCTAGCAGCGAAGTGAAAGTTGCAGCAGGTTCTCAAGCTGTAAACATTATTAACCTTCTTGGTGGACGTGCAAACATCGTTGATGTTGATGCTTGTATGACTCGTCTTCGTGTAACTGTAAAAGATGCTGACAAAGTCGGTGATGCAGAACAATGGAAAGCAGAAGGAGCTATGGGTCTTGTCATGAAAGGACAAGGAGTTCAAGCTATCTACGGTCCAAAAGCAGACGTATTGAAATCTGATATTCAAGATATCCTTGATTCAGGTGAAATCATTCCTGAAACTCTTCCAAGTCAAATGACTGAAGCGCAACAAAACACTGTACACTTCAAAGGTCTTACTGAGGAAGTTTACTCAGTAGCAGATGGTCAAGTTGTTGCTTTGGAACAAGTGAAAGATCCAGTGTTTGCTCAAAAAATGATGGGTGACGGATTTGCAGTAGAACCTGCAAATGGAAACATTGTATCTCCAGTTTCAGGTACTGTATCAAGCATCTTCCCTACAAAACATGCTCTTGGTCTTGTGACTGAAGCAGGTCTTGAAGTACTTGTTCACATTGGTTTGGACACAGTAAGTCTTGAAGGAAAACCATTTACTGTTCATGTAGCTGAAGGACAAAAAGTTGCAGCAGGTGATCTTCTTGTCACAGCTGACTTGGATGCTATCCGTGCAGCAGGTCGTGAAACTTCAACAGTAGTTGTCTTCACGAATGCTGAAGCTATTAAATCAGTTAAATTAGAACAAACAGGTTCTCTTGCAGCTAAAACAGCAGTTGCTGAAGTAGAATTGTAATATACTTGAGGTTGGAAGCTGTTTTCCAACCTCTTGTTTTGGGAGAAAAGCATGAAATTTTTAACACTCAATACTCATAGCTGGATGGAAAAAGAAGCTGAGGAAAAATTCCAGCTCTTGCTTGAAGATATTCTTGATAAAGACTATGATTTGATTTGTTTCCAAGAAATTAATCAGGAGATTACTTCGCCTAAGGTAGAAGTTAATGATTTCTATCAAGCTTTGCCAGCAGCTGAGCCTATTCATCAAGATCACTATGTTAGACTTTTGGTTGAAAAGTTATCTGAGCAAGGAAAAAATTACTATTGGACTTGGGCCTATAACCATATCGGTTATGACCGCTACCATGAAGGTGTGGCTATCTTGTCTAAAACACATATTGAAGCCAGAGAAATTTTGGTTTCAGATGTGGATGATCCAACAGACTATCATACTCGACGCGTTGCCCTTGCTGAAACTGTAGTTGATGGTAAGGAACTTGCAGTTGCCAGTGTCCACTTTTCTTGGTGGGATAAAGGTTTCCAAGAAGAATGGGCACGATTTGAGGCAGTATTGAAAGAATTGAACAAGCCACTTTTGCTTGCTGGAGATTTCAACAATCCAGCAGGTCAGGAAGGATATCAAGCTATTTTAGCTAGTCCATTAGGCTTACAAGACGCATTTGAAGTTGCTCAAGAGAAAAGTGGTAGCTATACTGTTCCACCAGAAATTGATGGCTGGAAAGGGAACACAGAACCCCTTCGAATCGACTATGTTTTTACTACCAAAGAGTTAGCGGTGGAAAATTTACATGTCGTATTTGATGGCAACAATAGTCCGCAAGTTAGTGATCACTATGGCTTGAATGCTATTTTAAACTGGAAATAATAACTGATACTCTTTGAAAATCAAATTCAAACCACGTCAACGTCGCCTTGCCGTATAGATGTTACTGACTTCGTCAGTTCTATCTGCAACCTCAAAACACTGTTTTGAGCAACCTACGGCTAGTTTCCTAGTTTGCTCTTTGATTTTCATTGAGTATGAAAAGAGGTTGGAATTATAATATTCCAGCCTTTTTCTGATTAGATGAACTACTGAAAGTAAGCTCTATGAGAGAGACTACTGAAATGGAATAAAATATGGTATAATTGATAAGATAGATAGAATCGAGGATATTATGTCATTTACGAAATTTCAATTTAAAAACTATATTAGAGAAGCCTTGGAGGAGTTGAAATTTACAACTCCAACAGAGGTGCAAGATAAGTTAATTCCGATTGTCTTGGCAGGTCGTGACCTAGTCGGTGAATCAAAAACAGGTTCAGGTAAGACTCATACTTTCTTGTTACCAATTTTCCAGCAATTAGATGAAGCTAGTGATAGTGTACAGGCAGTGATTACGGCGCCGAGTCGTGAATTGGCTACTCAGATTTACCAAGCAGCCCGTCAGATTGCAGCCCACTCAGAGGTGGAAGTTCGTGTGGTTAATTATGTGGGTGGTACAGATAAGCTCGCCAGATTGAAAAATTAGCAAGTAACCAGCCTCATATTGTTATCGGAACACCTGGCCGTATTTATGACTTAGTTAAGTCTGGTGACCTAGCTATTCACAAGGCTAAGACCTTTGTGGTTGATGAGGCAGATATGACCTTGGATATGGGATTCTTAGAAACTGTTGATAAGATTGCTGGAAGCCTTCCAAAAGACCTGCAATTCATGGTCTTCTCAGCGACTATTCCACAAAAACTGCAACCATTCTTGAAAAAATACTTATCAAATCCTGTTATGGAGAAAATCAAGACCAAAACGGTCATTTCTGATACCATTGATAATTGGTTGATTTCGACCAAGGGCCGAGATAAGAATGCTCAAATTTACCAATTGACTCAGTTGATGCAACCGTATTTGGCAATGATTTTTGTTAACACTAAAATGCGTGCTGATGAATTGCATTCATATCTGACTGCTCAAGGCTTGAAGGTGGCAAAAATCCATGGGGATATTGCCCCTCGTGAGCGCAAACGTATCATGAACCAGGTGAAAAATCTGGATTTTGAGTATATTGTCGCAACAGATTTGGCAGCACGTGGGATTGATATTGAAGGTGTCAGCCATGTCATCAATGATGCCATTCCGCAAGATTTGTCTTTCTTCGTGCACCGTGTTGGTCGTACTGGACGAAATGGCCTACCAGGTACAGCTATTACTCTTTATCAGCCAAGTGATGACTCGGATATCCGTGAGTTGGAGAAATTGGGAATCAAGTTTACTCCTAAGATGGTCAAAGACGGGGAATTTCAAGATACTTATGACCGTGATCGTCGTGCTAACCGTGAGAAAAAACAAGATAAACTTGATATCGAAATGATTGGTTTGGTTAAAAAGAAAAAGAAAAAAGTCAAACCAGGTTATAAGAAGAAAATTCAATGGGCGGTTGATGAAAAGCGCCGCAAAACCAAGCGCGCTGAAAATCGTGCTCGCGGTCGCGCAGAGCGTAAAGCAAAACGCCAAACATTTTAATAGAAAAAGTTGGAGTACTGAGCTCCAACTTTTTTTATTATG
>AQTU01000047.1:0-7778 GCA_000385835.1 Streptococcus mitis 13/39
AGATAAATCTTGAAAAAAGTATCACAATAGAAAAAGGACTCTACATTGAAAAAAGAATCCTTAATTTTTTATAATACTATCAAATAATTGTCTCAAATTCACCGAGCTTACCACGGGAAAAACGAGGCCTGAGTAAAAAAAGCGCACGGTATTTAGACCTCCAAAAAACCGAAATGCGTTGAAAGCGTATGATCAGTTTTATCATGACTAGATAATAGATGATGAAAATCAGGAATATCCAAAATCATATTCTTATGAAAACTCTTTTGAACTTGTGAAAAGCTTATGTTAGTCATGTTTTAGAACTCTTTTCACGACAACCAACTCCCCATCCTTGATTTCCCAAATCTGATCAAAGCGTGATAGCATCTCTTCTTGACGGTGAAGTGTAAGGACGACAGCACTTGACAAGCTAAGTACCTTGTCTAATTCCTTTTGAAATTGGCTGGCATCCAAAGCAGAAAAAGGCTCATCCATGATAATTAGCGGACTATGACGATTTTTCTCCCGATTGAGATACATGTGCTGTTGCTGACCACCTGACAGGGACTGGGGTGGTATCTTTTCAAACTTTTCATCCCTAAAATTATCCTCAAAAGTCTTGAAAATAGTGACATTATTTTCATAAGATGAGATAAAGGTGTGCTCCTGTTGCAAAATCATACCAAATTTACCCCAGAGTTGATGAACAGGGAGATGATCAAGTAAGATTTCACCTTGAAAATCTCGGTCAGTCCCGTTTAAAATGTTAAGCATACTACTCTTTCCAGAACCATTTTCGCCGATGAGGGCAATCTTGTCCCCCTTACGAATTTCAACGTGGGGAATAGTCAAGCTAGACTCCCCCAGTCGCTTGGTGATATGGTTTAGCATCAGGCTCTCGAAAGACATCTGAGGCGCCTGAACAGCGGACGGACGGCTGACAATTACTTGAAAACTTTGCACCACAGGTTTGACCGACTCCAGCATTTGCAAGTCGTATAGGATTTCCTGGATTGGCTCCGAAAAAGCAGTGATATAGCCAAAGCTAGCCACAACCTCAGGAATGCCCAACTGCTGAGTGGCAAGGGAGTAAGCGAGATAAGCGAAAAGGACAATGCTGATAAACTCAAAGGAAAGCCCTGTCAGCAGGATACCCATGATTTTGGTCAAACCGTAATCCAAATACTTATCCTGCAAGGTATTGAGAGAATTTCGTTGCTGGTCCTGAAAGCCAGACAAGGTGACTTGATTGACCAGATGGTGTCCCTTGAGCAAATCCTCCAAAGTACGATAGTAATTTCCCTGCTTTTCTAGATAAACCTGCCGACGTTGGGCGGTTAACTTCCCCACAATCTTGGGAATTTGAATACTGACAGCTGTCGAAACAAGCAAAATCAAAGCGACCAAAGGATTGATGGTGCGACTAATCACCACAGTGTAAATGAGAATCCTCAGAATTTGCTTGATAAAACTCATAAGAGGTGGTAGGTAGTCCTTCTCCAAGGAATCTAGGTCGTTTGATTGATAGGAAATGTATTCTGCCACCGTTTTCTGCTTGAAATCGTGGTGACTCAACTCCAAAAGCGAATGAAACCAGTCATTTTTAAGATGAGTGGAAAAGAGAATTGCCTGCTTCCAATCCAAACGCATCTGGATATAGTTGCAACCCAGATAGCACAACACCGCCAGGCAGTAACCATACAAGGCGATTTGATAATGCCCCCTAACCAATTCCTGAGTGAAATAGGGTAGCAAGGCAGTGCAGACATTGGAAATACCACCAAAAACCAGATTAAAGAAAAGATACCAACGCAGCGGTTTAAGATAAATCTGCATAGACTATACTCCTTGCTAAAGCTGTTTTTTTGCATATCGTAGAACAATTTCTACTGTCTCCCGATTCTGATAATGCAATACCAGGACATTGCGTACAATAATTAGAAATCGCACATGTACTACAATTCTTACTGTTTTTTAAAGTGTATTTTGCTATCTTATTGAAAGCCGATCTATTCCATATTTCTCTGATAGGGGTCAGATATATATTTCCAATACTCCTACTGTAAAGAGAACATGGTTGTACTGCTCCTAAACATGTTATATATAGTGATAACTGCACAGAACTACACGTTAAAAAATTTTCATTCTTATGAACAAAAGTAACACCATTTATTTCATCTATTTTTTTCTGTATTGGAATTAGTTGTTTTAGAGTCAACGATTTCACTCTAACCTCATTTCCTATCGTACCTCTCCTTGGAACAATTTGGGTATCAACCTTATATTTGAAATTATTTTTCTTACAAAAATCATATACTTTATCAATGGAGTTAATGTTTTGTAAAAATAGAGGTGTTTTTACCTCTACTAGAATATCAAATTTCTTTAATAATTCTAGATTATGAAGACATCTTTCCAATGAACCTTTTTTATTGGTAATCTGATCGTGAATCTCTTTATCCATTGAGAATATTGTACAAGAAATATAATCAATATATAAATCTGACAAAATTGCAATACGTTGCTCATTCAACATTGACACATTTGAATAGATAATTACATTGAAAAACATTTCCCTAGCAATCTTAATATATTTCATAGCAAAAGGATGTGCAAACACTTCTCCTCCTGTAAAAACAATTTCAAATGTACCTAACTCTCGTAATTGAACTAAGAGATTTCTAAAAGTATCTAAATCAAATCCTTTCTGATTATATTCTGAAATGTAACAATGTTCACATCTCCAATTACAAAACGAAGTTATTTCAATCGTTACTGAGTATAAATTACGATTTTCTCGGTATAATTTTATAACATCTGTTATATCTTTAATAGTTTCAGTCATGCATATCACAACTCCTAAAAAGGTAAGCAAAGAACGATACAAGTTAAAATTATTTAATCATCCTTTGCATTACCTTTATCAACATCTAATCAAAAGTTGATTAGTTACTACTTGTGTCAACAACAATATGAGAACTTCCACCACTACATATTGCTCGCTTTGTACTACTGACAACAACTGTTGGTGTTTTAACAACCAATTGTGGTTTTTTGAAAACTTTAGCCATGAACCCTCTCTCCTTTCCCATCATGTAGTACTTATATGCCTCTCTCCAGAGGAATTAAAAATAACACTTCATATCTCTCTAACTAAAAATTAACAATGAAAACTCGTTATACCAATGCCAGAATAATAGTCTTGATTAACATACCTTGCTCTAGCTACTTGACGCTCAGATTTTAAACATCCCCAAAGAGATTTATCCTCAAGTAATGCTATACCACTACATCTATTGCAATACTTATTAAGTGGGCAACTTGGGCACTTCTCCAATTCGCTAAATTTCTTATTTTGAATCTCGTGTAAAGTAGTAGAATTTAACCAAATATCCTTGATGGAAGTGTTTAATATATTTCCAATAGGCATGTTTAAATTATTACATGCTAAAAAATTTCCATTTGATTCAATAGTACAACTGTATCTTGTTGCATTACAGACATACATACTTGAATTATTTTCGAAACATCTAAAATTTCTAATTGTGTCTATTTTTACTATATTCTCATTTAAGAACTGATCACTCACACGAAATATAGACGGGGTAGTATTACCATCAGTTTTATAAAAGATATTCGTTGTAGCTAAATGATTAAAATTCATATTTTTACAAAACTCTGACACTTCATCAATACAATTTTGGTTGGTAGTAAGAATAATCTGTTTAACTTCCACTGGTATATCGTATTCTTTTAATAAATTCAAATTGGCTACCGTTTTCTTCAGTGAACCTTTAACAGAAGTTATTTGATCATGGATATTTTCATTCATTGAAAACACCGTACATGATACTTGAGAAATATTCAATTCAGCTAACGCCTTAATTATCTCCTCATTCAACAATGAAACATTCGTAAACAATTTAACATCAAAGAACATCTCTCTAGCATCTCTAATAATTTCCAATGTATCTGGTCGTGTAAATATCTCACCACCTGTAAAGAGCAATTCAAACGTCCCCATCTCTCTCAAATCCTGAAACAATTCATAAAGACATTCTCTTGAAATCCCCTTAGTGACATACGAAGGAAGATAACAATGCTTACACCGCCAATTACACCTTGTTGTTAATTCTATAGTAACAGATAGTAATGTTTTGTTTTTTGAAGCTAAAGTGTATATATCATTATCATAGAATTCAGAGTTCATAAATTAGTCCATTCTCTAAGAGTTCTAGTACAAACTCATCTACCAGTGACTTAATTTCAGAAATGTCACAGCCATATATTTCAGAAAGGCTTAGTAAAACTTGATTATAAGTCCTCTGCTTGGAAAAAGAAAGCCAAATATCTTTTGAGGAATCTTCCAGTAAAAACATTTTATTTATCTGTTTATCCAAAATATAAACTACCCCTGTCGTTGGTTCCATTTGCCAGGCCAACTGTTTCGAATAATAATACCTCATTGATAATTCTGAATCTGCTGTACTAATTGCTGTTAGTTCAGTTTCCATCAATTCATATTTCTCTAAACTAGCCATGACTATCCCTTCTTTGCTTTAAATTATATTTGTAAGCTTACGAGCATAGTTTATCACTTTATAAATCTAATTCTATTTTGTCCCAAATCTGCACTTTCATTTATCATCTGATAAAGGTGCTAATATTTTAATTAAATGCTCCTCATATCTTTCTGCAAGTTTCTCACATTCTGCTGCGCGCATAAGTCCAATTACTTTTCTCATTTTTAGGATTGATTTTGTTGTCTGTTCTTTTTTAAATTCATAGAAAGAGCGTGCATATGTAAAAATCAACCGTTCATAAATTTCGGATTCATCAAAATAAAAATGCGAAATTTGTTTTTCAAAATATTTTGCATCCGTTAGATAATCTCTTTCAATACAAATGATAAAAGCATTTAGAGCCATACTAGCGATTACTCTTCTATAACTAGGTATGTCATGATAAAACTCAGTTCTATGTAACATCTCTTTAGATAATAATAGAAATGTTTCATGATTGAAAATATACATGATATTTCCAAATAATAAAATTTCAAACATTCCCCAATAATCAACACTAAATAAGTAATCGGTTATTCTGTTTATATCCGTATCGCTGAAATATTCTTCGTTAGAAAGTTCTTGTAATTTTATTTTTAAAAAAATAATTTCGATTGTTGAAAAAATAGATAAATCATCATTTTCTATGAGTTTAATCAACATTTTATGTAATTTAGCCACGTTTCTCTTAAGGAAACACTGCTTAACTTCATCTATAAGTTGATAAAAGTGATCTCTTTTAAAATCATTAGCTGCAAACATAAATTCCTCGATGGGAACATTTATCTGTTCAAGAGCCAACAAAAATTTTGTTATCGTTAAATCTGTCTCCCCCTTTTCAAACCTAGACAGCTGTGAACGTGATATTCCTTTGTGCTCAATCTCTCTAAGAGTAATTTTTCTTGATTCTCTAAATAATTTATATATTTCTCCAAATTTTTTTAACATCCTATACCTCCATGAGCAAATATGGGACAAATCTCAAATAAAATCTATCCATGTGATAAAATATGACTAGATTATACCATAATAATTAAAGTTTTTATTAATTTATTAAAGGAGGTTTCACATGAATATTCCCAAAAGAAGATTCATAATGATTTTACTTGAAATCATCATTATCATCGCCTTATAATTACAATTCTGTAATTTAGCCCCTATATAAAAAACAGCTGAACAATCTTGTTCAACTGTTTTTTTACTCTCTTTTCCAACTGATAATTTTTAAAATACCAAAGACAAGAAAGGCTAGATTAAAAGTTACATAAAATACTGTAAAACTGATCAGACCATTCTGGGATAAATCTTCCATATAAAGGGTCGGTTCAGTAAAGAACAGATAAATTCCATAGCCCTCCACGAAAATAAGAAAACTGACAAAACCAATCAGGAAAAGTCCACTGGCAATAAGAAAGAGTCTCCATAAAAGAATGAGAATTCCTCCTACTGCTAAAAAAATTACTGGGATAAGGAGTAAATCATTCATGACTTTCTCCTCTCTAGTCAATCAATTGACGATAATGGGTGGCAAGAGAGGAATCAAACTCTTCTAATTTTTGAACTAATTCCAAATACTCCTCTTTTTCATGTTCTTCAAAGTCCACATCTCGATGATTCTGAAGAGAGATTTCCAATTGGCTAGTGAGTTCTCGTATAGAAAAACTGTAATCCCCCGTCACTTCCTCATAATGTTCCTTTAGTTCCTTGTAGGCTTGGTATTCTTCAGGCGTTTGAAATCCCTGTACCAAGGCCTCTTCTAATTGATAATAGGTATCTTCCATCATAATTATTACCTCGTTTCTTTCTATCTTTATTCTACCGCGCTTTTCTTTTCTTGTCCGCTATTTGTATCAATTTTTTAATCCAATTCAAAAGAAAGTTGTTCTTGCTTTTCTTTTCCTTTTTCGTGGAATTGTCTTAAGGCCTGATCAATAATATCTAAATCCGTTTCTGTTTCAATCAATGGCGCGAGTACATCGTATTCGGCCTTTTTAGTTTGATAATCCTCTTCCTTTGGAAAATTTTTCTTAATTTCAACTTTAGCAGTAGTCCATTTATCCTTTAATTCATCCAATAAGTTCTGAGTTTTCACTTGGTCCTCTTTAATGTGATCAATCGTATGCTGAAGCCTTTGAATGGTCCCCAAAGGAGAATACAAATCTAAACTGACAGAATATTGATTTTCTCCTACAATCTTAACAGAGAATGTTTCAGGAAGAGGTTGATTTATTGGAAGACTAAGCATTTTAATGTCAAATCCTCGATAGCTTGCTAGGGTTCGGAATTCTTTGCTGTCAGCTTGATTATGACGGATAAGACGGTGTAGGGATTCCCCTGCTTCAGATCGTTGATCAAAAGCTTGCTTACCTACCGTCATAGAAAATGCCTGGTCTTTCGACATTTCAGACTGTTGAATGTCTCCTTCATATTTGCTTAATCGTTTCTTAAGAATGGGCATATTTTCTTCACAGTAGGAGATTGTATGACGATAGTGATCCTTGCTGCGTTGAAAGGCGCGTCTTTGATTTTCTAATAGAGTTAGATCATTCTCTAGTTCCATCTTATATTTGAGATAAGGATTACCTGTTGCTAATGCCTTAAAGTCAGAAGCCGTCATAGTCTGTTCATCAATGTCTTCTGCAGCACGAATCGGCTCCTTAGAAGTCATAATCTGCTTAATATAACGGAGTTTGTTCTCCTGAGTTGCCCATAGATAATTATCAAACGAACCTTTGGTAATATAGTGGTAAATATCTACTTCCTTGTTTTCATTTCCCTGTCGGATTATACGTCCATTGCGTTGCTGGATGTCACTTGGTCTCCACGGAACATCCAGGTGATGAACTGCTTTCATCTTGCTCTGAACATTTAAACCTGTTCCTCCTTTTTCAGTTGAGGCAAGGAGAATCCGCACCTCTCCTGCATTGACCTTTCGAGACAAACTATTCTTCTTTTCATCACTATTGGCATCATGTACGAAGGCAATTTCCTTACTAGGGATTCCTCTATCAACTAATAAAGCCTTTATTTCAGAATATACATCAAAGCCATTATCCTTTTTCTTAGGTGTTCCAATATCTGAAAAAATCATCTGAGTAGCCTTATTTTCCATTCCCTCACGATAAATTCTTTCAACATTATCCACTACCTGAAGCAGTTTATGATTGTCTGCTAGACTATAACTAGAGTCCAATAAACGCATATCAATAGCTAGTTTTCGTGCCTCACCCGTAA
>AQTU01000048.1:0-6872 GCA_000385835.1 Streptococcus mitis 13/39
TCTTTTTTAGCGTCTTCTTCTTTTTTAGCTTCTTCTTTAGCTTTAACATCAGCTTCGGCAGCTTTTTCTTTAGCAGCAGCTAGTTCATCATCAGCAGTTTTTTTAGCTTCTTCAGCTTTAGTTTTTGCAGCATCAGCTTCTGCTGCTTCTTTTTTCTCTGCTTCAAGCTTAGTAGTTGCTTCATCAGCTGCAGTAGTTGTCGTATCTACTTTTGCTTGAGCTTCATCAACTTTAGCGTTAGCTTCTTTTTCAGCTTCTTTAGCTTTTTCTACTTCAGTTTTTGGAGTTTCAGCCGCAGGTGTAGGCTGAGAATCTCCAGCAGGTTGAGTAGCTGCTGGTTTGCCATCAGCTTTCACGACTGACGGTTGAGATGCAACAAATGCCGCTCCCAAAACAACAACACTTGCTAAGCTAGTTAAAATCATTTTCTTTTTGTTCATCTTGTATACCTCTTTTTAAGAATCATATTTATGTACATTATAAACCTTTTTTTGAGTGAAATCAAGGGATACATTATATTATATATACTTCATTATTGATATATTATATTTCAAAAACATGGAAAATTCTCAAGAAAGTAAAGCATATTTTACTAGCTTTCTTTTTCCTTTCTTTTCATTCTTTTCATTTTCTATAGTAAATTATAGTTTTGAATTCAATTTAGATATCTTAATTCTTCATAAAAACTCTATTTTAAACAAAAAAACAGGAGATTTCTCTCCTGTTCAGATTCAATTACTTAAAATTAAACCCACTCACCATTATGATTTACAGTATAACCGTCTACTATTGTATTAACAGCTAGCTCACCTGAAGAGTAAGAATAATACCACTTACCAGAAACTTGATACCAGCCTGTTTTCATTGCCCCTGAACTATCCAGATAATACCAAACCCCATTTTCCTTTAACCATCCTGTCTGCATTTCACCAGATGATTTCAAATAATACCAGGTAGAACCATCTTTCAACCATCCCGTCGCCTTAGAACCATCTGATTTGAAATAATACCAACTACCATTTATTTTCTTCCAACCCACAGTCAATCCATTATTTGAACCATGATTAGATTTATTTACTGATTGATTCTGTGACGAAGTCACTCCCTCCAACTGAATATAACGACGATTTCCACTATACGAAATGTAACTTAACCATTTGTAGCCATCTTTTTCAATCACCTGATCATAATGAACACTCTCACCTGGAGAATAATATGCAAGTGGAGTTGCATTCAATAATGGTTGATCTTTAATAGGAGTCTCCACCTTAAAATAATGAGTTCCTCTCATCAAAGATGACGATTGACTGGTCACAACATGATTGCTTGTCGAATCTTTTGAACTGCTTGGGACTTCTTTAGAATTGCTTGATAAATCTTTAAAATGAATAAAACCGGTCATCTTGTTTGCTTTTACAATTCGTTTATTATAATTACCTTTATAATCATAGTTATATTCCTCAATTTCTATATTATCTCCCATCACATTTGAAACCCAAGCAACATGACCATAACCTCCTGCAGTAGACCAAGCAATAGCTCCAATTGCTGGTTTATTATCGACACGATAACCTTCACGACGAGCACGATAACCCCATTCACCAGCATTACCATAAGCTCCTGGAAGCTCAAAACCATTTACTCCACTCAAACGAAAAGCAGCAAATGAAGTACACTGACGAGAATACATCCTCCACTTATCAATACTCTGACTCCCATTTTTATAATAAACAGGATAATCATCCCCACGCGCAATCGAGCCATTTCCTCCCGAATAGGCAGATACACTATTACCCGCTGCTAACATCAAGCCTACTACTAAAAAAGGAACAACCTTTTTAACTGACTTTCTAATAGAAAGCCTTGTCTCTGCTACTTTAAATGGTGAAATTTTCATTCTTCCTCCTTGAAAAATAATATAAATCGAAGATTACCTTCACTTAAACTATTCGGAGAAAAAAGAAAAAGTGAGAAAATTTCTCACTTTAATCAAGATAATGAATCAAATTCTTTTCTGTAAGGATATCTGAGTAAGTAAAGGATTCAACGTAAACATTAGCTTGTTTATCTCCTTCAACGTTCCCAAACTCAACGATAAATAGGGACGGATAAACCTCAATTAGCTTACCCAATCTATTTTTTTGGCGCTTACGACCATTCTCCAAAGTCATTTCTACGACTTGTCCCTCATGTGCCTTGATTTCTTCTTTGATTTTTTTCATCTTGGCTACATCTGTAAATGCATCTGACATCTTATGCCTCCCTCTTTGAGATACTTGAAAATTTATTGTATTCTTTTTGGAAAATTAATTCCACCGTTCCACGAGCTCCACTACGGTTTTTCTCGATAATAACTTCTACCTTATTATTTGGGATGCCTTCCTCTTCTTCACCACCACGCTCATAGTAGTCGTCGCGATAAAGAAAGGCTACGATATCAGCATCCTGCTCGATAGATCCCGATTCACGAATATCAGATAAGACCGGTCTCTTATCCTGACGTTGTTCTACACCACGAGACAACTGACTCAGAGCAATTACTGGAACCTTCAGTTCCTTAGCTAAAATTTTCAACTGACGTGAAATTTCTGAAACCTCTTGTTGACGATTTTCCCGACCAGTTCCCGTGATAAGCTGCAAGTAATCTATCAAAATCAAACCAAGATTACCCGTTTCTTGAGCCAGTTTACGAGAACGAGAACGAATCTCTGTAATCCGAATCCCTGGCGTATCATCAATATAGATACTCGCGTTGGCTAGGTTCCCTTGAGCAATGGTATATTTTTGCCACTCCTCATCAGTCAATTGACCCGTACGGATAGAATGCGATTCCACCAAACCTTCTGCCGCCAACATACGATCCACTAGACTTTCCGCACCCATTTCCAGTGAAAAAATAGCAACCGTTTTGTCCAACTTAGTACCAATATTCTGAGCAATATTCAAGGCAAAGGCTGTCTTACCAACCGCCGGACGGGCTGCTAGGATAATCAACTCCTCCTCATGAAGTCCAGTCGTCATATGATCCAGGTCACGATAGCCTGTCGCAATACCTGTAATATCGGTCGTTTGTTGCGAGCGAGCTTCCAGATTTCCAAAGTTGATATTCAACACATCTCTAATGTTCTTAAATCCACTTCGATTAGCATTTTCGCTGACATCAATCAGGCCTTTTTCTGCCTGAGCAATGATTTCATCAGCTGGTTGCGAAGCCTCGTAAGCTTGATTGACAGACTCTGTCAACTTGGAGATTAATCGACGTAGCATGGCCTTCTCTGCAACAATCTTAGCATAATACTCCGCATTAGCAGAAGTTGGCACAGAATTGACAATCTCAACCAGGTAAGACAAGCCACCAATATTCTGTAAATCACCTTGATTATCAAGAATGGTACGAACCGTTGTTGCATCTATAGCATCGCCACGATCGGATAAATCGACCATAGCTTGGAAAATCAAACGATGGGCATACTTAAAAAAGTCCCGAGACTCAATATATTCTCGCACAAAAACAAGCTTACTCTCGTCAATAAAGATAGCCCCTAAAACGGATTGCTCAGCTAAGATATCTTGAGGTTGTACTCGTAACTCTTCTACTTCTGCCATCAGACTTCCCTTCCTTTTACAATCTTGTCAAGAAAGTGTAAATTTACCCTTCTTTCACACGAAGATTGATCACACTTGTGATATCTTGATAGATTTTCACTGGCACATCAATCAAACCAACCGCCCGAATCGGAGCTTGCACTTGGATATGACGTTTATCAATCTTAATTCCAAATTGCTTTTGCAATTCTTCTGCAATCTTCTTATTCGTAATTGAACCAAAAGTACGGCCATCTGGACCAACTTTTTCAACAAATTCTACAACAGTTTCTTCTGCTTCAAGTTGGGCTTTAATTGCTTTTGCTTCTGCAATCATCTCAGCGTGAGCTTTCTCTTCAGATTTTTGTTTACCACGAAGTTCACCTACAGCTTGAGCAGTCGCTTCTTTGGCTAGATTCTTTTTGATAAGAAAGTTTTGCGCATACCCTGTTGGTACTTCCTTAATTTCGCCTTTTTTTCCTTTTCCTTTAACATCTGCTAAAAAGATTACTTTCATTCTTCTTTCTCCTTTTCCTTTATTTCATTTAATACAATTTCTGTCAGTTTTTCACCTGCTTCTGACAAGGTTGAATCCTTAATTTGAGCTGCTGCCAAATTAAAGTGGCCTCCACCTCCCAGCTCTTCCATAATCCGTTGTACATTCAGCTTACTGCGACTGCGAGCTGAGATAGAGATAAATCCTTGTGTATTCTTCGCAAGAACAAAACTCGCTTCAATACCTGACATAGCTAACATGGCATCTGCTGCCTTACTAATAACAACTGTATCATAACATTTCGAGTCCTTAGCCTCTGCTATTAGTACATCTGAACCTAATTTACGCCCTTGTAAAATCAGTTCATTGACCTCACGATATTCTTCAAAATCTGTCGCAGCAATTTCTTGGATAGCAATACTATCACTTCCTCTCGTTCTGAGATAGCTAGCAACATCAAATGTCCGACTAGTCACTCGTGAGGTGAAATTTTTAGTATCCAACATCATACCAGCCATTAAAACACTTGCTTGCATACGACTCAAACGATTTTTCTTAGAATTCTGGAACTGAATCAATTCCGTTACCAACTCACTGGCACTACTTGCACCACTTTCGATATAAGTGATAACTGCATTATCTGGGAAATCCTGATCCCGTCTGTGGTGGTCGATGACGATGGTTTGGGTAAATAAATCATAAAAATCTTTTGATAAAGTTAAAGCTGTCTTTGAATGGTCTACAAGAATCAACAAAGAACGATTGGTCACCATCCCCATTGCGTCCTTAACAGACAACAACTTTGTAACTCCTTCTTTTTCTAAGAATGAAACAGCTCGTTCAATATCCGGCGACATTTGTTCTTCGTCATAAATAGCATAACTATTTTCAGTCACATTGCTGGCAAACAACTGCATACCTACAGCAGAGCCAAGAGCATCCATATCTAGATTTTTGTGACCAACTACAAAAACCTGATCCACACTACGAACCTTATCTGAAATAGCCGTCATCATAGCACGCGTACGAGTCCGTGTACGTTTGATTGAGGCAGCAGACCCACCACCAAAATAAACTGGATTTTTCGTCTCGTCGTTTTCCTTAACAACCACTTGGTCGCCACCACGCACTTCAGCCAAGTTCAAGTTGAGCAATGCAACTTTCCCTATCTCATCATGATTTCCATCACCATAAGAAAATCCCATACTTAAGGTCAAGGGCAACTGTCTCTGTTTCGACTCTTCTCTGAATGCATCAATAACAGAAAATTTATCATTCATCAAGCCCTCAAGCACCGTGTAGTCCGTAAACAGATAAAAACGATCCATACTTACTCGACGGGAGAACATGGCATGCTTCCCAGCAAATTCTGAAACAAAATTGGCTACAAAACTGTTAATATGACTAATGTCAGACTCCGATGTCGCATCTTCTAAATCGTCATAGTTATCAACGGAAACAATTCCAATAACCGGACGACTCGTCACTAACTCAACAGTCGCTTCGTATTCTCCAGACACATCAAAGAAGTAAAGAACACCAGATACCTTGTCCATATGAACCGAATAGCGAGTCTCACCCAAGGTGGCATAAGAACCTGGATTCCCCACAGACGCCTTTATAATTGTTTGAATTAATGCAACATCAATCTCCCCCACTTCATTAGTCAAAATCAATTCAGCGTAAGGATTGAACCATTCAACTTCACCTGACGATAAGTCTAGTTTAATAACTCCGACAGGCATCTGTTCTAACAAAGTTGTCAAACTATCTTCAGCTTGGTGGTTTACATACTGGATTTGTTCTACTTCACTCTTTGAGTAGTAGTCTCTCTGATGGATGAATAGTAAAATATATGAACCCAAAATAAGTAGCAAAAGAAATAGCGTTACCAGTGTATTCGTTACAAAAACAAGTTGCACAGATAGCACTCCGAACGCCACTATTCCTAATATTAAGGGGGAAATAGGACTTACATAAAATTTTTTCATTCCAAACCTCTTGGCACCCATTATACCATAATAACCACCAAAAAGCGACTTTTTAAAAGTGTAATCAGTAATTCTATCAATTATAAGAAAAAGGAGGTTTACAATTTAGTAAACCTTCCTTTACACATATTGAAATTAAGATTCTTTAACTTCTAACAAGCCAATCTCGCCATCTTCACGACGATAAATCACATTGGTTGTCTGATCTTCAACATCCACATAGATAAAGAAATCATGTCCCAACAAATCCATCTGTAAAATAGCTTCTTCCAAATCCATTGGTTTTAAATCAATTTGTTTTGAACGAACAACTCTAGACTGGACAACATTTGTATCTTCCACCAAAGCATCTGTAAATAATTGACTAGTTGCTACCTTATTTTTATTTTTACGCTCGATTTTTGTTTTATTTTTACGAATCTGACGTTCAATTTTATCGGTTACAAGGTCAATTGAACCATACATATCTTGAGACACATCTTCTGCACGAAGAGTAATTGAGCCAAGCGGAATCGTCACCTCCACTTTAGCCGTTTTTTCACGATACACCTTCAAGTTAACTCGAGCATCCAACTCTTGTTCAGCTTGAAAATACTTTTCGATCTTTTCGAGTTTAGAAACTACATAATCACGAATTGCTTCTGTTACTTCTAGGTTTTCACCACGGATACTATATTTAATCATATGAGTACCTTCTTTCTAAACATTTTTGTTTTTCTGATTTCATTATAACGCTTTCATTTTAGTTTTGCAAATTTTTTTCTCATCTTACAAGGGAAAATGTTTTTACATCCTCAGCA